>NZ_JBGONI010000009.1:0-154827 GCF_041439035.1 Vibrio sp. 1F263
AGAAATACGCGAAACGGGGTTGTTCTATCTTTAAATTTAATTACGCAACAAAGCCCTGTAGTTTCATGATTCGACTAACCCCTGATACTGAAAAATCATATTTATTTGGAGAACAATAACGTGATGATAATTTAATCTCAATGAGTTTCATAATAAATAATTGTAAATCTTTAAATGGGTTATATCTAATAGTAATACAATGCATTCGTGATGCGTGTCACATTTTTTGTCTTTGTAAATTTAATTTAAATTTCCACTACTAATACCCGTGTTATTTTAAGCTGTTGTTTTTTAGTTGTTTATTTTTGTCTGTTTTGTGATGTGAGACGTTTTTGGTTGTTTTTTGGACGACCTATAGGTTTAATCGATAGAGGGTATTTTCCTTAGATTGGTGGTGCTAAATATAATAATGGCGAATTTTAAACACCCCTTAAATAGGAATAAATAATGATTACTAAGCTATACGTTAAAACAAGCATGTTTTTATCACAATTCAAGAACGATGAGCGCGGTGTAACTGCAATTGAATATGGTCTTATTGCAGTAGCAATGGCTGTATTAGTAACAGCAGCAGTAGACACAACTGGTTTTATTGGCAAACTAGAAGGAGCGTTTAAAGAAGTAGGTAAAGCTATCACAAAGGCTAGCACCTAACATCAAGCCTCATTGGCTAATGTAGTTCATATCGAAAGATATTTGTGCCAGATCTATGCTTCCATTGGTCTGGCTCTATTAATTGTGAATATCAATTAAGACATGCGCTTATGCCAATCCATATAACTTAGGTAATATTTCTAATTTTGAGTTTTGAAGTCTATTTACTGATTTTGGCAATCTTGTGTGTCTATGTATCGGTTACTGATTTTTTGTTTCGCAAGATACAAAATCACGCATTGTTGATATTGATCTTTTTGCAATGTTTTCTATCACCGTTAGACATTCAGAGTATAAGTTTTTTACTGGTGTTAGGCGGAGGGCTGATAGTTTATGCCCTGATTTGGATTGGAGCCGGTGATATTAAATATGCCGCAGCTCTATCACTTACCATACCTGTCAACGATTTACATTGGGCGTTTGTTATGACGGCTTTTGCTGGCGGGTTTTTATCCGTGATTTATGTCGTAAAGAGCAAGCTGATAAGTAAAAAGCTAACAACAAGCATGTTGAACGATCGGCAAGGCATTCCATATGGGATAGCGATTAGCATTGGATTTTACTTGGTGATTTTAACTCAAAACACGCCACATATATAACCCTCCAAGAATGAGAACATTATGAGATCTCGACTGGTATTACTTGTTGCCATAGCTGCCGTAATAGTTGGTGTGCTAGGCGTTGTCGATTTGTTGAAGAGTGAACCTCAACCAACAACGGCCGCTGAAATGGTGGAAGAAAAGAACGAAGAGCATGTTGCCGTTTGGGTGACCACGGAACCTTATGGAAAAGGGCGTGCGGTCGATGCACAAGGTGTCGTTAAACAACAACTTCCTCTTAGTGAAGCATTAACGCTTGGTGTCAGAGAAGACGCACAAATCAGCTTTGCCCCCTCCATTTTGCTAAATCGCGACCTTAACGCTGGTGAGGTTGTACTGCCTGAATATCAAGTGATGCCTGACCAGCCCGGATACATCGATCTTTTGGTCACGGAAGGCATGACGTTATACCCACTTCAAGTGAGTGATACAAACCTCATTAACGATTACATCCGCCCTGGAACGTCCATCGATATCCTCACTGTGAGTTCTCCAAATGATAACTTAGCCGGAAATATTGATAAGCCGAAACGCTTTAGAGGAGTAAAGGCTTCAATGTTCCTTAAAAACGTCAAAGTACTCAATATTGGAAATGACGAAACTGGCGACAGTTCTATTACCGCTCGCGCTCCTAGTAAAGAGGATGGACTGACGACGGTGGTCATCGAAGTTAGTCCCGACGAGTTACCAAAACTTGCGCTGGCACAACGAACTATGCATATCGAAATTTACCGAACTCAAACCTATACACAACCTGAGTTTGCTGAGGTGCGCAATATTATCGATAACTATACGGGGATTGCTGAGTTACGTGGTAACGAAAATAACCCGAGAGAGGCTTTGTGATGATGATTCACCATCGAATCAAGCAAGTAATGTTTGCTTTCGTTTTAGCACCACTGATTGGCTTATTTTTTATAACCAACGCTTTTGCCGCCGATCGCTCTATCACGCTCAACGACGGTGAGCACATTCAGCTACAAAGCCCGATCGGTCAAGTGTTTATTAATAACCCTGATATCGTCGATTATAAAATAATCAATGACAACACACTTGTTGTGTTCGGCAATGGTATTGGTCAATCGCGATTAATTGTCTATGGCATTGATGACGATGTTCTGCTTTCAGATCGCATTATTGTCGATTTAGATTTAACTGATATTAGACGCCAACTCAAATTTCATTTCCCTGATGCCAAAGTCAAGGTTCAGTCCGTAGGAGAACAAGTTGCCGTTAGTGGCCTTGTTGATTCCGAAGCGACTCGTGACGACATCTATCGTTTGGTTGCCACTCTGCTTGGACGAGAAAAAACAGAGAAATGGGACAAAACAGTGAAACTGGAGTTTAAATCCGACCACGCAAATTATGAAGAACCCGAAAGCATGGTTTTTGCCCGA
This sequence comes from Vibrio sp. 1F263, assembly GCF_041439035.1. Lineage (NCBI taxonomy): Bacteria > Pseudomonadati > Pseudomonadota > Gammaproteobacteria > Vibrionales > Vibrionaceae > Vibrio > Vibrio sp. 1F263. The sequence goes on from NZ_JBGONI010000009.1 coordinate 2,651, forward strand.
AATATGACATGGGAAGGGATCATAGAGCGTATAGAGGTCGCAACGACCCAGCAAGTGAACGTTAAGATATCGGTGGCTCAAGTATCGGAATCATTTGGGCAAACTGTTGGCGTTGATTGGAGTACAGTCGGTTCAAGTGTTGGCGAATTTGTGTTTGATCAATTTGATGCAGCAAACCTTAGTACCCTGATCACAGCGTTAGGTAATGATAAAATTGCGGAGGTTCTGGCTGAACCCAACTTAACCGTGCTATCGGGTGAGTCTGCCAGCTTCCTTGTAGGAGGGGAAGTGCCCGTTATTGTAACTTCTAATAGTAACGTGAACATATCTTTCAAAGAGTTCGGCATCAAACTTGACCTTACGGCAAAAGTACTTAGCCAAGATAGAATCCGAATGCAATTAGCCCCAGAGGTGAGCGAAGTCGAAGGCTATGTAGAAGCAGCAGGAATCAAAGTTCCGCAACTGGCTTCTCGACGTGCTTTGACAACCGTTGAGCTAGCGGATGGTGATAGCTTCGTCCTTGGTGGCTTAATGAGCAGTTCTGATTTGGAAAAAATGCAAAAAATTCCTTTTATTGGTGACATACCTGTACTCGGCGCGGCATTCCGAAAAGCCACCACTGAGAGAAAACGAACTGAGTTGATCATTGTTGCCACCGTGAATCTTGTTGAGCCGATGAAACCCAAAGACATTCAGCTGCCTTATATTAAGAAGACCTCTACATTGGCGCGTTGGTTAAACATTAGATGGGATGGCAAGGCGGTAACGTCTTCTGATGCAACGATTCGTCTATTGTCGCAAGGAGGGTTCATTCAATGAAAAAATCACTAATAATGGCGTTGTTTAACTTGTCACTTTTGGGTTGTGCTTCCGAGCAATACTTTGTCGGTCAAGGCGCTGAAGCCTTGGTCTACAAAGAGCAGCACAGTTTTGAGTTTGCTATGAAAAATCGAGATGAAACGACTAAGCAAATTACCGCTTTAATTCAAAATATTGAATTAATGGACAAAGAAGCAACCTATGCCGTGGATTACAAATCAATACGTAGCAAAGCAATGTTACAGTCGATCTTCGAGGAGTATCCATCACATGTCATAGCGCCGCAAAGAGTCTTATATCGAAGCGTTAAGTTATTACCGAGTGACTTAAAAATTCAGGTGACTTTAACGCGCTTGAAGACTCAAAAATGCGCACCAGCCCAGATTCATGTTCGGTTGAGGCAGCCAGACTGCTTTGCTGAGTCGATGCGTTTGAAGCAAGTAGCTTACAAGTCTCGTTTGGTAGGAGAGCAATAATGTTTGACTTGACTAAAGCATTAACAACAAAGGCCAAGCCAGTTCAGACTGGAACGCCAGGTTTTGCCGGATGTACTCTGTTTTATCAATCTCAAGAGTGTTTAGACCTAGTTCAAGAAGTTTTTCGATTTGAAGGATGGAATGATCTTGCATGCGTTAAAGCCGGTTTAACCAAACTGACAGAGCAACAAAGCAGCCAAATTGTGATTCTTGAGCTTAATGAGTCAAGCAATGTTGTTGAAGACGCAAAGTCTTTTGCTAGCACTGTGCCCACACATAAAGGGGTGGTGGTGATTGGTAAAGAAGATGCCATTTCTACACTTCGTTCTCTCAAGGACATGGGCTTCTATTACGTTTTCTGGCCAGTGAATAAACAGGAATTTGCTGATTTCTTAAACCACGTGAGCAAGAACCTTAAAACTTTCTCTGGTGTGAGCGAGAAACGAAAAGCAAAGCGCGTTGCGATTGTTGGTGCCAAAGGTGGCGTAGGTGCGTCGTTTATCACAACTGAGTTGGGCTCACTATTATCGACGCAAGGCTCAGACACGATTCTCGTCGATCATCAATATGCGGATACTAATATTGATGTATTGCTTGGGCTCAAAGACTTTAAGCCGCGAACCATTGATGAATTCACAGCGCCATTGCATGAAATGGATGACGAAGGGGCGTTGAGCTATTTAATCAATGCTCGCAAAAATTTACGTCTGTTGGCGATTGATGGCGATATGAGCCAAAACGATGTTCTTAATTACAACCAAACCTTATGTGAACTGTTAGCGCGTAATGCCAATTTCATTATTGAAGACTTTTCTGGTGGTGTGGATTTCAAGGTAGAGCCTCAACTATTGGTAGAAAACTTTGATGTGGTTGTATTGGTGTTCGACGCATCTGTCTCTTCAGTTAGAAGTGCAAAAAGACTGTTTGAGAAGGTGTCCAACTTACAACTCACGTTATCGTCGCGCACTCGCGTCATTACTGTGGTGAACTATCACCGCCCTGAAAACGCTTACGTCTTACAAAGCCCCGATCTTGCGAAGTATTTAGGCGCTGAAGTTGACCTCGAAATCGATTATTGCAAAGCATTGGCACACATTATTATCGATGGAAAACGTGGCCATAAGCATGATCGCCACATAAGTCGTTCTATGGAACAACTTGTGAAACTGATTAATGGTCAGCCTATGGACCAGAAGAGAATGAACTCTTGGTTTAAAAAGGTGCGTGTTAAATGAGTTCTAACAAAGATTTATACCTCGCGTTTCGTGGCCAGATATTCGAAGCCTTAGATGCAGAGGCGGTTCAGAAAATGAGCCGACGAGATCTTGAATCTCAGATACAAGCAGCTGTTGATCTATTGGCGAATAGCTATCAAAGACCGATTACTTCAATGATGAAGTCGGGGTTGGTAAAAAGCCTGATCGATGAACTGTTTGGTTTGGGGCCTTTGCAACCTTTGGTAGAAGACCAGTCCATTTCCGACATCATGGTGAATGGGCCCAACAACATCTTTTTTGAACGACACGGCAAGGTGCAAAAATCTGAAGTATCGTTTGTGAATGAAGAGCAGTTGCTAGCCATTGCCAAGCGGATTGCGTCACGTGTCGGGAGACGTGTAGATGAACTTTCTCCGACGGTTGACGCCAGATTAGAAGATGGCAGCCGTGTGAACATAGTGATTCCCCCAATCGCGTTGGATGGCACATCGATCTCTATCCGTAAGTTCAGAGAGCAGAATATCGGCTTTGAAGATTTGATTGGCTTTGGCTCGATGTCTCCAGACATGGCGAGAGTGCTGATGATTGCTTCTCGTTGCCGTATTAATGTGTTGATTTCTGGTGGTACAGGCTCAGGTAAAACTACGCTGCTCAACGCATTGTCTCAATATATCGCCGATGATGAACGTATCGTCACTATTGAAGATGCTGCCGAACTGCGTTTGCAACAACCCAATTTAGTTAGACTGGAAACGCGAACCTCAAGTGTTGAGCAAACCGGAGCGGTAACGCAGCGTGAGTTGGTGATCAACGCACTTCGTATGCGTCCAGACCGTATTATTCTTGGTGAGTGTCGTGGTTCTGAAGCGTTTGAAATGCTACAAGCCATGAACACGGGGCACGATGGGTCGATGTCGACATTGCACGCTAACACTCCACGTGATGCGATTGCTCGAGTGGAGTCGATGGTCATGATGGCTAACTTAAACCAGCCTCTTAGTGCTATCCGCAGAACAATTGTGAGTGCAGTTCAAATGATTGTTCAGGTTAACAGGTTACGCGATGGGTCTCGTAAAATTACAAGCATCTCTGAAATCGTCGGCCTAGAAGGTGACAGTGTGGTGATGGAAGAGATCTATCGTTTTCGTTATGACGATGCCCACTATGGCGAATCCGTCAAAGGCGAATTCGTCACCGACGGTATTATGCAACGATCTGAGTTGGTGAAAAAAGCGCAGTTCTTTGGGCTCTATGAAGAGCTTAAAGCATCGTTTAAGGGGGCGTAGCATGCTTTGGCTTTCGTTGATCCTTTTTGCGGTTGTGCTGATTTTAGTCAGAGATTCAAAGGTAAAAAAAGTTAATCAGTTTTTTAATATTGAAGAAGTAGAAGCTGAAAGTGTAAATGCCATTAACGTGAAGTCATTGGTACGTAAACATAACTTACAAAAGTTCAAAGAGTCCATTTCACCCACGCTAATGGTGTTGGGCCCACGTTCTTCTCTGTATATCACGCTATATATTTTGGGCTGCATCATCGCTTCTTGGTACATCGTTGTTGAGCTACTATCAATCTCCAATACGTGGTTGGTGCTGGGCTTATTTATTGTATTTAACTTATGTGGTTATCGGATCCTAGCTACAAAAAGACGTCGTGAATTTGAGAATACATTCCCAGATGCGTTGAACATTTTAATGAGTGCGGTGACTGCAGGTGACAGCTTAATGCAAGCCATCAGTTATGTCGGTGATGTTATGCACAACCAGATAGGCCGTGAATTTAAGCTCATGGGCGACCGACTTAAGTTGGGCGAGTCACCAGAAGTGGTGCTTCAACGATCGTGCAAAAACTACCCTTATCCAGAGTTTCTATTCTTTACCGTGACGATCCGGGCAAATATCGCTCGAGGTGGGCAGCTCAAAGGGGTGATGGCACGGCTGATTAGAGTGTTGGTAGACTCTCGAACATTAGAGAAAAAGAAAATGGCGATGACTTCGGAAGCTCGAGTTTCCGCCAAGGTCGTAGCATCTATTCCATTGATTTTTATGGTTATTCTCAACCACATCAATCCCGAGAATGTGAATTTTGTTCTCTACCATCCAGAGGGAAGAGTTGTACTGTTTTACGTGCTGGGTAGTGAGCTTTTGGGTTTATTTATTGTTTGGCTATTAGTCAGAGGGGTACGAGCATGATGTTATTAAGTTCTCTTATTGTGTTGTGTTTCGCAATACTCTTTTTGATCATCGATTCAATTCGTAAAGATCAACGACACAAGAAGGTGGCGCTCTATATTGGAGATAGCTCTGCGCGTGAGCCTTCTCGCGTTTACCGTTTGTTCGTTCGCTTTGGTAAAGAATATCGCCGCGAACTAGAGCAAAAAATGATAGAGGCAGGTTACTACAACACTGAGTGGGCAAAGTTCTATTTACCTGCCAAGTTGGCGGTATTAGGGTTGGTTTCTGGATTTGTGCTATTGGGAGATATGACATCAACAAACAAACTTATCGTGGTTGTTTTGTCGTTGATTGGCGTTATTGTCGTTCCAGATACCGTGCTGCAAATGCGACGTAAAATGTTGATCAGCAGAACTTCTGCCCAACTGCCGTATTTGCTAGATATGATGTCGGTATGCGTTCAAACCGGTATGACGATCGAGGCCGCGCTAGTTTATCTGGGCAAAGAACTTGCTGAATTTGATTCAGACCTTTGTTACCAAATCAAGCGCACTTCCGATTCTGCGAAAATACACGGATTGGAAAAGGCACTCAATGACCTGAGTGAACGCATCCCGACCCCTCCTGTAAGAAGCTTTGTACTGACTATCATCCAAAACTTGCAATACGGCACATCCGTGGCTCAAGTGTTAAGTGATCTTGCTGAAGATATGCGAAAAATTCAAATTCTTACGGTTGAGGAAAAGGTAGGTAAGCTTTCAGCGAAGATGAGTGTGCCTTTGATACTCCTCATTATGTTTCCGATTGTTATCTTGATTCTCGCGCCGAGTATCATGCAAATGACATTAAGCATCTAGGGTAACTACGAGTGATTGAAAAACGTGCTTTCCTCATTTTGTTAGTGCTGAGCGTACTAGCTGGTTGTCAATCGGCACCGTCACAACAAGCCTTGCAGCTTGCCGACGTCACTAGTATGGAAAAAGTGAACAACTATGACGGTCTTATTCAATATTACAAATCTAAGTTAGAACAGGGCTCGGAAGACCCAAAGGTAAAAGAGAAACTGGCTTGGGCATATTTTTATAAAGGGGATATTGAGTCGGCAGACTTCTATGTTCAACATTTACAAAAAGAGGGAGTTACAAATTCCAACTTGTATCAGTTAGAAGGACAAGTGTTCGATGCAAAAAACGACGTTGAAAGTGCTATTTCTGCCTATATAGCTTCTATCGATGCAGGAAACAAAACAGGCCAAATTCACGTTTTGCTCGGCGTGTCATACACCAAAATGGGAAAATATGATGAAGCTTACCAAGAGCTAAATCGAGCTCGTTTACGCGGTTATGACGATGTCGTTGTTAAGAACAACATTGCGATGATTCAACTGGCCAATGGTCAGTATCAACAGGCGATCGAAACGTTAGCTCCTATTTTAAAAGAAGACCCAGCAAATAAGATCGTAAAAGCAAATCTAGCGATCGCATTGTTGAAAACCCAGCAAATAGACTCGGCCAAAAAGTTACTTAAAGGCGATTTCTCAACGGAGGAAATTCAGAGCATTACCGATGAATTAACTCAACTAGGAGTTAATGATGAAGCGTCTTTATAATCAAAAAGGAACAACGGCAATTGAATTTGTGCTGGGTGCGCTCGTTCTGTTTTTCGCAACTTTTGCGATTTTCGAGTCGAGTTACCAAATCTACGTCGTGAACATGACCGAGTATTCGCTGAGAGAAACCATCAGGAATACCAAAATATATGAAGGCAAAGGGATCAACGAGCAGTACGAGAAAAAATTCAGGTTGTTAATTGAAAACGAAGATAATTTATGGAGTTTCTTAATAGATAGCTCACGATTTTCTATCGCTGGTCAGTACTTCAAAACCTACGACGATTTTATCGTGAACAAGGGGCATTCTGACCAAATGTTAAATTTCAATTATAATTTAGCCGAAATCACCGTGACTTACCGCTACACTCCGGTGATTAAATTGATTGGCGCTGCTGACAGGAATATTTCACGAACCATGGTTTTGAATTTGGAACATGAGGGGTGGAAAGATGATGCTCCTTAAGCAACGTGTGTTTTCTATAAAAAGCCAAAAAGGCTCATACACCATTGAGTTAGTTTTCGTTCTTGTCGCTCTGTGGGGCGTTTATCTGTTTGGGGCGGACTTGAGTCATCAGTTACTCGTACGTGCCAACTTGGATCGATCCAGTTTTGCTTTGGTCAATGTCATCAAAGAGCGTACTCGTTATTTTGAAGCCGATGTGTTGGCAGGAAAAAACTTAGCCGTGACCAACAGCGAGTTATTAGAGATGACGAAAGTAGCAAGCAGAATGCTTAATACACCAGTAGACAGTGTAGCAATCAAGATAGAGTCGTTGACTAATAAAGCTAACGTCACTGAGTTTTCGTCCAGAAAATATAGAAATTTAAATTGCCAAACAGATTCGATTATTGCCCATGCAGATCTAGCGCCGATAGAGAAGGGGGTTGTGTATCCACTGTACCGAATCAGTCTTTGTGAAGAGCAAAGTTCATGGTTTAAACCCTTCTTCAATGGTGGCACAAGTACTACGGTTAAGATTGGCTCTTCGTCAATAATGCCTGGGAGATAATGAAATGAAAATGCAGCACGAACGTCATATTAATCGCCAGCATATCAGTCTCCAACGACAACAGGGTGTTGCAGCGGTTTGGATGGGCTTATTGCTTGTCCCAATTATGGGAATGACCTTTTGGGCGGTTGAAGGCACACGTTATGTACAAGAGACCAGTCGATTGAGAGACTCTGCAGAGGCTGCCGCCATAGCGGTAACCATTGAAGATCAACCGGATCTGGCTCGCGGGTTAGCGACCAAATATGTTGAAAACTATGTACGCGACATTAAATCAACTAACCTCTCCACAAAGCGAGTTCATCAGCTTGAAAGCGAGGCGGCAGGGGTTCTTGAATATATCCAATACACAGTGAATGCTAGGACCACGCACGACTCTTGGTTCGCAAGCAGCTTTATCCCTTCATTTAACCAGCAACAAGATTTGGCGGGGCGTTCGTTAGCTCGAAAGTACCCAGTCTACCTTGGGGATAACAACATCGATATTGTTTTTGTCTCAGATTTTTCTGGTTCGATGAATGAAAAGTGGGGCTCAAATCGTAATAAGAAAATAGACGATTTGAAAACGGCCATCGATGGAATATCAAACAAAATCCTTTGCACATCGATTAAGCGAGTGCGTATAAATGGAGAGCTGAAAAACGTTTGTGATGAGCCTGGAGAAGATACAGCCGGAGACAAGCTGCTTAATCGAGTTGGTTTTGTGCCTTTTAACGTTCGAACGAGGGAGATCGTCTCGGGAAATAAAGCACGGGCGACAAGTCAGTTGAGCTACAAAGACAACTATAGAACGCACGTATCACCTTATTCCTACAACGATGTTGATTGGGATTATTGGAGTACGTATTCGGAAGATGATGTACTTGATTGTGCTGATGACAAGTCAAGTTGTCCAAGACCAAAAACAGATAATCGAAAGTACGCCAAGCGTATAAAGGATGTCATTGATTTAGATAACTATCGTGTTGCCGACGTATACAAATACGTTGATTTACCGACATCAGTGTCGACTATGTTTAATGATAAATCGGGATTAAAGTCCAATTTCTATCGTGTGAGTAGAACAGATCTATTTAACGCGCATGGATCTTCAAAATCGTCGCAGTTTTCTAACATTCGATTATCGAACAAGCTTTCAGAGTTAGACCCGATTAAATCGATGTGGGCAGCCGGAGGCACTGCGGCTTTTCAAGGCATATTGAGAGGCGCCCAGATTCTTCATGACGGTGACCCGAACAGTTCGAATCAAGAAGAACAGCAAGTCTATAACAAGAAAATTAAGATGCTGTTGATTCTAAGTGATGGGCAGGAAAGCCCTAATAACGGTATTCTCAAAGGGCTAGTCAAGAAAGGCATGTGTAACAAAGCAAGAAATGAAATACCAGGCCTATACATAGGAGTTATTGGTATCGATTTTAAAGCATCTCAACAAAGTGGTTTTCAAGACTGTGTTGTCAATCCAAAGCAAGACATCATCGATGTATCTAACCTAGATGAATTGATTAAAAAGATAGAAGAACTCATCCGTAAAGGCTCAAAAACAAGCGGAATAACTAAGTTGTACTAGAGGAAAATATGAAAAAGTTAATGATTGGTTCAATCGTCATATCGACATTGCAATTTAGCCTGATCGCCAATGCGGAAGAAGGCATCAGTGTCTATTGCGATACTGCGTTCAGTGAATATAAACATAGTGTCACGGTGAACGATGTCGTTGGTATCGCGCAGCATAGACAGGGCTTATTACAAATAGAACAGAAGTCTGATAACCGCGAACTCAAACAAGCATTAGCAGGTCAGTATAATCTAGGTCTGAATCAATCTGAATGTAGGACTTGGATCAGCAACCAAGAACGTCACGGATTGCTAGCAAGTCTTCATTTTGGTTTTGACCAACACAACTTAACGCCGATGGGGAGCAAATCATTGAGTCAGCTAGCCGCTGAGTTAAAGAGTAACGGCAGTTTAATTACGGTGGGTGGACACACTGACAGCACAGGCGCAGAAGGTTATAACCAAGCATTGGGGCTTCAAAGAGCACTGGCGACGTCAGATGGTTTGATTTCGGATGGTGTCGAGAAAAATCGCCTTGTTATTCGCTCATTTGGTGAAAGTAAACCTATAGCCTCTAATACAACTCCAGAGGGTAGAGCTAAGAATCGACGCTCAGAAATTTGGGTTTCTAAGGACGATAGTGTCGAATTAGAAAATTAAATATAGAGTGTTTAGGACTGCGAACCTATCAGTTGAGAAAACTAGATTCCGGTTATTATTTCAAGCAACAAAAAGCCCAAACAATGAACGTTGTTTGGGCTTTTTGTTTTCTCAGTACAGTGGTGAGTTTTAATTGAAAGTTTAGAATAGGTTCTTATCGCGCACGAGTTCGCGTGGTAAACCGTTCTTCACTCGGTTGCCAACCCACTTACCAAGGCCGATGATCGCACCATTGTACTTCACTAGTACTTCACCTTTGCCTGACAAGCCTTCAGGGCGAACATCGCGTCCCATGAACCATTCACGAGCATCTTCAATACTAAGGTCTACAATGTTGGCTTCATTGCCTGTTGCGAGCGTTGTCGCGACTTGGTGCTGCCAGCGGTAACCTTTTTTATGGGTTTCAGCGATCTTGATGCCCATGCGAGAGAAACGGAACTCACCGATCATAGGTTCTAGCGCTTCCGGGAATAGCCAAACGTCTTTGTCACGAATCCAAACTTGAGTATCACTTGGTAGTTCGATATCGAGTGCGCCCAGCAGTTGTTCAGCGACTTCTTGTTGAGCTTTCTTTGACGCTTTTTCAAATGGAAATTTGCCCAGACGTTTTTTCACTTCTGGTGGTGTTACAGACGCTAGTTTACGGATGCGCGCAACGAAAAAACCTTCTGAATCATACACTTGTGGGAAAATGTGTAGAAAGCCTTCTTCTGTCGTGGTTGCTTTAGCATTGTCGAATAAGTTTTCTAAAGACTCGAACTCAACCGCATCACCAAAGGTCTCTTTTAGGTGATGACACACTTGTTGGTTCTCTTCCGTGCTTAACGTACAGGTTGAGTAAACCAGCACGCCGTTAGGTTTGAGAGCATGAAAAGCACTTTCGATCAGATCTTTTTGAGTGTCAGCAATATCGACTACAGATTGATACGTCCAGTTCTTCATCGCATCGGCGTCTTTGCGAATGGTACCTTCACCAGAGCAGGGCGCGTCTAGCAGCACAGCATCAAACTGTTCTGGTAACCACCCACCGAAAACTCGACCATCAAAGTTACTGAGTGCGGCATTACGAACGCCACAACGTTCGATGTTGGCATGAAGAACTTTCACGCGGCTTGCTGCGTATTCATTGGCAACCAATACGCCGTGATTATTCATTAGCGCCGCGATTTGCGTTGTTTTAGAACCGGGTGCAGCCGCAGTGTCTAATACGGCTTGGTAGTCTGCCTCACTTTGGAAAAGTGCTGACGGTGGCATCATAGAACTGGCTTCTTGGATATAGAAAAGGCCAGACATGTGTTCTGCCGTATTACCTAGTGGCGCTTCACTTTCATCAGCTGTAATCCAAAACCCCGTTTCGCACCAAGGTACAGGTTCCAGTTCCCAGCCTTTCTCTTTTGCTCGTACTAAGAAGTCCTCAACACTGATTTTCAATGTGTTGACTCGAATACTTTTACGAAGTGGTTTTTGGCATGACGCGACAAAAGAAGCCATATCTAGATGACTAGGCATGATTGATTCGATGTGCGTTAGGAATTCTTCAGGAATATATACGTTAGCGTGCAAAAGAGTGTCTCGATTTATTGCATTAATGCGGGGGAGTTTAAAGCAAAATGAGGCCGTCCTAAACCATATTTATAGCAAACAACAAAAATGCAGCCGAATGGCTGCATTTTTGATGATGAATTATTCTTTGTTAAGCGGTATTAATTTGCCTGGAGCTTCTGAGGGTTCACTCTATGGGCGAGGAATTGCGGTTCTCCATGATTTCCACTCATCTTCGGCTTTAGGATAGAGATAGAAAGACTGATCTTCGTTTGCCACTGGCTGAAGCTCATTGGTCGGTGGCGTTGAGAATGTAATACCACCTCTTAACAAGCTGTCTACCGTTCCAGCTTTGATGTTTGCACCAGAGAGACCGATAGAGACATCGACGCCCGACACGTTCCAAAACACGGTGTTTGCGCGGATCAGATACGCGTAGTCAGGTTCGATTTGAATCGTAGAGATGATTCGATCAGCAAACTCGCCTAGTTGAACATCGATAACACTACCGATTTCTAGTTCTCGAAATAGGATCGGTGTGCCTTCTGATACCGAGCCTCGCGTTTCGCTTTGTAGCTGGAATATCTTGCCTTCAGGCTGCACTGGCCCCTTGCTCAGCTTAAATTTCGTATTTATGTCACCATTGCCCGGGTCTACGTTGATGTGCTTAGAGAGCAGTGCAGAGACGTTTTTGATGCCATTGAGGCCGATTTCAGGTTCTGCTAACCAGAAGTGACTCTTCGCAACGGCAATCTTGTCTACGTACTCAGGTAAAATACGCGCAGTAATTTCAATACCGCCTTTATTGAAGTTAGGAATCACCAAGGTAACCTCACCGACGGTGACGCCTTGATATTTGATCGCCATGCCTTTGCTGACTTCTTGATCGCCTGAAGAGGTAATCGTAATCGCACGACCAAATTTTCGCGCGGATTTCGAATCTTTATAAAGTTTCCACACATCACCGAGTTTGTTGTCGATTCCCGGAAGAGAGTCAAAAGCAATACCGCCTTGAATAAGCGTTTTAACGGGTGCTGCTTTAATACTGATACCCGATAGCGACGCATCAATCTCAACGCCTGAGCGGTTCCAGAAAACAGTATGTTCATTGAGTAAGTGTGTGTAACGATTTTCGATCGTGACTTTGATTCTCACGCCACCATCGACAAGCTGAAAATCAGAAATGCTACCTACTTGTAGGTTGCGGTAGAGTAGTGGGCTTCCTTTAGAAATTGAAGGTAGCTCGCTCGCAAACAACGAAAGCGTCTTTGAGCCAGACTGATTAAACTTGGCGATTTCTGCTAACGATTTGCTTTGGAAAAGCTGATAGTCAGTTCGTGCTTTCGACTGACCTTCGCTAACAAAGCTAATTGAGCCAGTAAGAAGTTGTTTTGCCGGTGGAACCGTCACACTTAAGCCAGATTCGGTTAGCTCTGCAGTTGCACTGCCTGTCACAAAGAAACGGTTATGGCTTTTGATTAGGTGAGCATATTCGTTATCGATAAGTGCATCCAAAAACACTTCGTGCTTATCAGAGCCAGTACCTACACCATCGACTAAACCTACTTGGATGATAGAGCCAACAGCAATGCCTTTGTAGAGTAGCTGTGTACCGACATCTAACCCGAATGAATTGTTCGATGTTAAGCGAATCGCAACGGATTTTTCTTGTTCTTGACTGAACTCATTTTTGCGAATCGCAGTAAATCGACGCGCTTTTTCACCCTCACCTGGAACTAAGGTTAGAAAGTTCCCCGTGACTAAGTTGGCAATATTTTTCATTCCAGTAAGTGATAGTTCAGCTTCCTCTAAAACGAATTGACTGCCGCTATTTAAAAAGTCACTGAATGCCGGTTGGATTGCAGCCGATGCCACGACGTTTTCACGCCCTTCGCTTAAAGATAGGTCAGTGATTTGACCGATTTCGATGCCTCGATACATGATCGGAGCGCCCGTTGCACTGATCTTGTTGTCGTCGGGTACGGCTATCTTGATCGAGATACCACGACCGGCTGTTTTCAAATCTGGGTAAAGTTTGAATTTGGTGTTCATCTCGACAGGCTGACCTTCTCCCGGAGAGTCGACCGCAATTGAACCGCCAAGCAGAGCACTGAGGCTTTCTAAGCGTACGTCGACACCAGAAAATCCGATACTGGCACCTAAGCCACTGACATTCCAAAAACGGCTTTGGTCGGTAATGATATGGCTGTATTCATCTTTAATCGCCGCTTGAATCGTCACGGATTTTGCATTGTCGTTTAGCTGGTAGTTGTAAACCTCACCAATTGGAATTTTACGATAAACGATTTGAGAGCCAACAGACACCCCCCCCAGGTCTTTGGTCGTCAATGAAATATTCAGGCCTTCCGAAGCCAATAAGTCAGAAGGGGATGATTCTAAGGCCTGGAAAACGGTTTCTGGTTCTTGCTTGGTTTCGCTAGGATGGATAGCAATATAGTTACCTGAAACAAGCGCATCTAACCCTGAGATACCAGACAAACTTGCTGTTGGTTTTACGAGCCAGAAACGCGTGCCTTTTGAGAGTAGCTTTTTCGCTTCAGGGTAGATGTCAGCATCGACATAGATGCTCGATAAATCTTTGGACAAGGTAATGTCGCGCACCATACCTACCTCTAAGCCTTGGTAGCGAATTGTCGTTCGACCTGCGACTAAACCTGCGGCATCTGAGAAATATATCTGCACACGTTGTCCTGCATCGTGTATCGATTTCATGACCAACCAACCCGCTAATGCGACGGTTAGTATCGGCAGGATCCACAAAGGGGAAATACCTTTGTTTTTCCTGACTTCTGGTGAATATGACGTTTGTGATTGGTTATCGTTGTTCATTCACTGACTCATCTTTAGAGGTGTAGTTATCCCAAATTATCCTAGGATCTAAGCTTTCCGCTGCCAGCATCGTGAGAACAACCACGACGCCAAAAGCGACTGCACCATAACCTGGTGTAAAGTTTAAAATTTGTCCACGGTCGACCAAGGTCATCATGATCGAAATAACGAACAGATCCATTACCGACCACTTTCCCACCCATTTCACAATGAAATAGATGGTCATACGTTGTCTATGGTAAACCGCACGCTTCATTTTGATACAAATTAAGATATACGTTAGACCAAGTATTTTCGCGACAGGCACGACGATACTGGCAATAAAAATGATTGCTGCGATGCCATACATGTCGCTATTAATTAGCGAAGCGACACCGGAGATGATGGTGTCTTCTAATCTTTGTCCGTTTGTTATCACGATAGAAATTGGAATGACGTTGGCCGGCACGATAGCCACTGAGGCGGCAAAAAGTAGAGCCCATGTCTTTTGTACAGAGTAGGGTTTGCGATGATATAAGTCATGGTGACAACGCACGCAAGTGTGCCCGTCAGGCTGAGACAGGTGACAGTTATGACAGTGTACGTTCTTACTTTGTTCGAAAGAGTAGTCAGACTCTTTAGCCCAAGCTTCCCAGTAGCGACGCACACTGATTCGGCTTACCAGCAACACACTGAAAAGCTGCAGTAGAATCAGACCAACTAAACCAGGGCCGACGAAAATATCTGAGTAATCTTGTAATTTGAAGCACGAGATTGCCACGCTCACCAGAAATACATCCAACATCATCCAGTGCTTAAGTGTCTGAATGATAACTAATGCATAACGAAATGGTGTGAAAATCTTAAAGCGCAAGGATAAATGGGTGATGAGTACCGAGGTACAAACAAGTAACGGGGCGATCGAACTGCAGAATAAGATCAACAAGCCAAGTAGAGGGAAGCCTTCACCCATTAAAGTAAATACGCCAGATGGTAATGTCGCAGGTATCATGACACCAATCAGGCGAATACTGATGAATTCAAAAAAGTGTGAGGGGATAAACAGCAATAAGCAGGTAATAGCGATTGCAAGGTTTCCAGACAGGCTAGGGGTACCGCCTCTATAAAGCTGAGTACCGCATCTTGGGCAGTAAGCGGATTTCCCCAAAGGGATATCCATTTTATCAACGGGAAGTTCGCAGCCCTGACAAAGACGTACAGAGCTACTGTCGCACTGGTGCTGAGTCGATAGCTGCTGCTTAGTTGATAAAGGGTTGGTTACGAATGGGGAGGTCACGCGACCTCCCAAGTTGAAACACTAATCAGACTTTTAACCTGATTTAAATGCCTAGAACAACTCTGATTTAAATCTTTAGAACAATAAACATCAGGCGTGCGATTGCACACTGCCATAGAGTGTTTGATATAATCCTTGTTGTTCAACCAATTCACCATGTGTTCCTGTCTGTGTAACTTGCCCATCTTCTAAAACATAGATTAGATCGGCCTGTTTCACCGCTGATAATCGATGAGCCACTATCAAAGTTGTGCGATCTTTCAAAAACTCGCTCAGCGCTTTATGCAGTGCTGACTCTGTTGCTGTATCGAGTGCTGATGTCGCTTCATCTAGAATAACAAACTTAGGATTGCTCAGCACCATTCGGGCTATAGCTAAGCGTTGTCGTTGCCCGCCAGACAGTCGAACGCCATTCCTACCAATTTGTGTATCTAAGCCATTACTCAGTTGCTTGATGACATCTTGCATTTGAGAGACTTCAAGTGCTCGCCACAACGACATTTCATCGTATTCAGCACCAAGGGTCAGATTATGCCTTAATGTATCGTTAAAAAGTATAGGTTGTTGTAAAACAACGGCAATTTGACTGCGTATTACATCGAAACTGATGTCGTCGGTGGTTTCACCGTTATAACGAATGCATCCAGAGTCCGCTTGATAAACACCAATCAGTAACTGGATTAACGTAGATTTACCACCACCACTCGCACCCACCAAAGCGACTTTCTTACCTGCAGGAATGTGCAGCGATAGACTATTTAAAACAGTGTTTTCTAATGTGTAAGAGAATGTAACGTCTTCAATGTCGACTGTCACTTCTTGATCTTCATTAAATGGGTTCACTTTACTGATAGGGCGCTTCTCTTCTTCTAACTGAAGAAGGTCGTTGATGCGCTGAAGTGCTGCTTTTGCGCTATACCAAGAGAATTGAATCCCTAGCAGCTCTTGAACCGGGCCTAACATGAACCACAAGTAACCAAATACCGCGAAAATCTGACCAATCGTTAAGTCGCTGAATAACACCATTAGCATCGCGACGGCACGGAAAAGCTCGAAACCTAATAAGAACAGAAGAAACGAAACACGGCCAGCAGCTTCTGATTGCCAAGCGTATTTGTCTGCATCGACTCTCACTTGGTTTGCTTGAACCTTAAGTTCATCGAGAAAGATACGTTCCTTGTTTGCCGCACGCAGTTGGTAAATACCGTCTAAGGTTTCCACTAAACGGTTTTGAAAGCGCTCGAAAGATTGGTTCTCATACTTTTTAAGGTGTTTAACTCTGCTACCTAGTTTACGGGAGAAATAAATCACAACAGGATTGACCAGTAAAATGAACAGTCCTAAACGCCACTCTAACCATAGCAACACGATAGCGGTACCGAAAACGGTTAAGAAGCTAATTATGAACTTAGATAGAGTCGAACCAATGAACTTATCTATTGTCTCTATGTCTGTTATCAGGTGAGCATTAATACCGCCACTGCCTTTGGTCTCGTATTGTCTAATACTAATGCGGCCAAGCTTATCTATCATCTTGCTGCGCATTTGATAGGTAATTGTTTTTGAGACAAGCGTGAATTGACGCCCTTGTAGAATGTTCAACGCTTGGCTAACAGTACGCATGATTATGACTAACAGCAAAGTCAGTGCAATATAGCCAGTTGGTGTCTGCAACGATGTTGGAAGTAGATGGTTCATCATCTCTAAGCCAGAAGCCGGCTTATCAAGTAATACTTCATCAACCATTAATGGCATGAGCAACGGGATAGGGACACTAATGAGAGTTGCAAGTATGGCAATAATGTTAGCAAACAGTAATTTGGACTTGTGTTTTTTTACTTGAGTTATTAACCAAGAACGGCTAATAGTGTCTTCTGAATTGGTCATTGTAATGAGAATAAGTCCTATTTAGTTTGATGGCCGCATTTTACTGCGTTCTCTTGATAATGGAAGTCTCAATTTAATTGGAAGTTAATATGAAAATAGAACATTACCAACGCTTAACCAAACAAGCCGTTGCATTAATTGAATCAGAACCCGATCTAACTGCTAATCTAGCTAATATCAGCTCATTATTATTCATGGAGTTGGATGAATTAAATTGGGCTGGTTTCTATTTAATGAAGCAGGACCAAGCTAAGGAAAAAGACGAACTTGTACTTGGCCCATTTCAAGGTCAACCGGCTTGTGTTCGAATTCCGGTAGGGCGTGGTGTGTGTGGAACTGCGGTCGCGACGAATACAGTTCAGCGCATTTATGATGTTCATGAATTCGAAGGACACATCGCTTGTGACGCTGCAAGTAACTCAGAAATCGTTATACCATTTTCGATTGACGGGGAAATAGCGGGCGTTCTTGA
This sequence comes from Vibrio sp. 1F263, assembly GCF_041439035.1. Taxonomy (NCBI): domain Bacteria; kingdom Pseudomonadati; phylum Pseudomonadota; class Gammaproteobacteria; order Vibrionales; family Vibrionaceae; genus Vibrio; species Vibrio sp. 1F263. The sequence continues at coordinate 20,198 of NZ_JBGONI010000009.1, forward strand.
TATCGATAGCCCAAATGTTGGTCGTTTTTCTCAAATTGACGAGGACGGATTAACATTTTTCATGGCAGAAGTGGAAAAGCTGCTTAATTCGCACGCGAACAAGGCATAAATTATTCTCTTACTGTGGTTTTTCCCAAGCATCTCTCTATAATACGTAAAAATATTTTCTTAATGCTCGCGGAAAACCGCAAAAACCAGGAACCCACATGGAAAACACTGAAAAGTTAAAAAACAGCAAAGAAGTTATCGCATATGTTGCTGAATGTTTCCCTAAATGCTTTACTCTAGAAGGTGAAGCGAAACCACTTAAAATTGGTATTTTTCAAGATCTTGCTGAACGTCTAAATGAAGACGAAAAAGTAAGTAAGACTCAGCTTCGTGCAGCGTTAAGACAGTACACATCATCATGGCGTTACCTGCACGGCGTAAAAGCTGGCGCAGAACGTGTTGACCTAGACGGCAACGTATGTGGCACACTAGAAGAAGAGCACGTTGAGCACGCTAAAGCGACACTTGCAGAAAGCAAAGCGAAAGTTCAGGCTCGTCGTAAAGAACAAGCACAGAAAGCTCGTGACGAAGGCAAAGCGAAAGCTAAAGCGAAGAAAGCTCAACAGCCTCGTCGTCAAGCGCCTAAAGCACCGAAAGTAGAAAAACCTGTAGAAACACGCGCTTTGAACGCCGATGAATTTATCACTGGTAAAGAAGTAAATGTGAACATGGGTACGGGAAACATGGCTGCGACCATTGTTGAAATCAATAAGGAAGATGTGCGTGTTCAGTTAGCAAACGGCCTACAAATGGTTGTTAAAGCGGAGCACTTGCGCGCTTAAAGGAGATACTCCTACGCATGAAATGCCGTTCAAAATTGACACTGATTGCTGCTAGCTTTTTGCTAGCAGCTTCAGCTCAGGCTCTTGAAGCCAAATTAAATCAGGACGATTTACCTCTACTCGCTCCTGAGGTTCAACACGAAACTGCTAGTAAACGTGTTACTTCTCGATTTACTCGTTCCCACTATAAACACTTCAATCTCAACGATGATTTCTCCCAAGCTATCTTTAATCGTTATTTAGAGATGCTGGATTATAACCGTAATATCTTCACTCAAGCTGATATTGACTCTTTCGCTACTTCATCTAAACAAATTGATGACCAACTGAAAGCCGGTAATAACCAAATTGCATTCGATGTTTATAATTTGTCCATGCAGAAGCGTTTTGAACGTTTCCAATATGCGCTGTCTTTACTAGATACTGAGATTAAGTTTGATACTGATGAAAGTATTGAGCTCAATCGTAGCGAAGCGGAATGGCCAAAAGATATCGCTGAAGTGAATGAGCTTTGGAGGAAGCGTGTTAAATACGACGCGTTGAATCTAAAACTTACAGGTAAAGAGTGGCCAGAGATTCAAGAAGTTTTGGAAAAGCGTTACAACAATGCGATGAAGCGTATTACGCAATCGCACAACGAAGATGCTTTCCAGATCTACATGAACGCATTCGCGCGAGAAGTTGACCCTCATACCAGTTACCTTTCTCCAAGAAATGCAGAGCAATTCCAGTCTGAGATGAATCTATCTCTAGAAGGCATTGGTGCTGTACTTCAAATGACAGACGACTACACCGTTATCCGATCTCTCGTTACTGGTGGCCCTGCGTCAAACAGCAAGCAATTGAGTGATGGTGACCGTATTGTTGGTGTTGGTCAAGATGGCGAAGATATTGTTGATGTTATCGGCTGGCGTTTAGACGATGTAGTGCAATTAATTAAAGGACCGAAAGGGACTAAAGTTAAGCTACAGATCTTGCCAGATGGTAAAGATGCAAAAGGTCACGTTGTCACAATTGTACGCGATAAGATTCGCTTAGAAGACCGCGCTGTTAAATCAGAAGTTATCGAGAAAGATGGCAAGAAGATTGGCGTACTAGAAGTACCAAGCTTCTATGTTGGCCTTTCTAAAGATACTGATAAACTGATCACCGAACTTAAAGAGCAAGGTGTCGAAGGTATCATTGTTGATCTGCGAAACAACGGTGGTGGTGCACTAACGGAAGCAACCGAACTCTCTGGTTTGTTTATCAAAGAGGGGCCCGTTGTTCAAGTTCGTGATAGCTACGGTCGTGTAAAAGTGAACAGTGATACTGATGGCGAAATTAGTTACCAAGGTCCATTAACGGTATTGGTGAATCGCTACAGTGCTTCAGCATCTGAAATCTTTGCAGCAGCGATGCAAGATTATGGTCGTGCAATCATCCTTGGTGAAAACTCTTTCGGTAAAGGAACGGTGCAACAACACCGCTCTTTGAATCATATTTATGATTTGTTCGATAAAGAGTTAGGCTACGTTCAATACACCATCCAGAAATTCTACCGAATCAATGGCGGAAGTACGCAAAACAAAGGTGTAGTGCCTGATATTGCTTACCCAACGGCAATTGATCCAGCAGATACTGGTGAAAGTGTTGAAGATAATGCTCTGCCTTGGGATAGCATAGATAAAGCTAACTATTCAGTGTTACAGCGTAACGATGAGCAAGTTGCTGCTTTAACCGCTCAACACCAAGCTCGTATTGCGACAGACATGGAGTTTGGCTTTATCGCGCAAGATATTGAAAAATATAAGGCTGATAAAGATGATAACGACCTTTCTTTGAACGAAAAAGTACGTCAACAAGAGAGTGATGATGGGGATGTGCTTCGTCTAGAGCGTATCAATCAACGTCAAAAAGCGGCTAAGTTAGAGGTATTTAAAACGTTGGATGATATCCCTAAAGACTACGAAGCCCCGGATGCTTATCTTGATGAATCTGTTGCTATCATGCTGGATATGATCAAGAAATAGAGCAAATACCTGTTAAAAGGTGATTGTTTAAAGATGCACAATTTAAAAAGCGAGCCTAGGCTCGCTTTTTTTTGTGTCTATGATTTGACAGGAATACCTGATTGTAACCGTTGAGACTGTCGTAAAGAACACTCAATGTTCAGGGTTATTTAGCTCTGTTTTGTGTCGAATAATGACATTTAAGTTACTTTGCACTTAAAATTTAGTGACTTGGATCAAATTTTTTCGCTTTCTATTCATTACCTGCCTAAGCTTAAAGAAAACGAGGGGGCGCGTATGAAATGGATTCTACTATTTTTATCTTGTTTAAGTTTTGTTGCTTTTGGGAGTGAGGTCGCTTCAAGCGATCAGCAATCAAAAAGTGACAGCAATCTATCTCATTTTGACCTTCCTTTACTGCTTGGTGATTGGTATTTGATGAACCCAGATCCTGAACAAGGTACTGAAAATTTTAGAGCGATAAAGCTAACCCTTGATTCAAATTATTCATTCTCCATTGATATTCAAAAGAAAGACTACAGTGTCGACCATTGGGAAGGCTTGTATAATGCCAATGAAGATACCATTATTTTGGGTTTAAACACCTCTGAACCTCAAGTTTACGCCTATAGCAGTAACCATAATATGTTGAACCTCAACGGTGTCATGTTTACCAAAGCCTTACCGAATGCACTGGCAGGTATTTGGTCGAGTGCTGAGCTTTCAGGTAGCGACCTGCGCGCGAGTAACATTCAAAAAATGGATTTAGTGCTTCAACCTGACTTTGTATTTATGTTCAGAGTGTCCGATGAAGTGGGGAGTGAGGTTGTTCGTCGTGGGGTGTATTACACCGAAGGCGATCAATTGGTGCTTCTGTATGAAAATGGCGAGCACGGCACTCGTTACACATTAAACAGCGACGTCTTGACGCTTCAAGGTGAAGAAGGCGACATGTTTGCAGTACTCAATCGTATTCGATAATGCGGGTTGGATGCGCAAAGTCAGGTTTGTTGATAATATGGCTCACAGTTCATTTATTAGCCGTTCCTTTCTTATTTGGTTGATAAAATAGCAAAACATGGAGGCGTTTTACTACAATGCCTCCTTTTTTCAATATTCCCCTTGTGTTCTTGGCCCTCAACCTTTAGATATATACAGTTAAAATACAATTACGTATAACGATCAAAAGGAACCCGTCATGGCATATACACCTCAAGCCAAGTATCGTAAAGATTATCAATCACCATCTCACACTATTTCTCAAATCGATCTTACTTTCGATTTGTACGATTCAGCGTCCATCATTACGGCGGTGTCTAGTGTTAAGCAAGAGAAAGATAGTTCGACCTTAGTACTTGATGGTGAAGGTTTGACGTTGGTTTCTGTTTTAGTTGAGGGTCAAGAGTGGACGCAATTCGAGCAATCTGAAACTCAACTGACACTGAGCGGACTACCGAAAGATTTCACACTCACGATCGTGACGGAAGTAAATCCTGAAGGGAATAGTGCACTTGAAGGTTTGTATAAGTCGGGTGGCGCATTCTGTACTCAGTGTGAAGCTGAAGGTTTCCGCCGCATTACTTACTATATGGACCGCCCTGATGTATTGGCAAAATTCACCACAACGGTAATCGCAGACAAAGCTGAAAATCCATTCTTACTTAGTAATGGTAACCGTATAGATGAAGGTGATGCTGAAAATGGTCGTCACTGGGTGAAATGGCAAGACCCACATCCAAAACCTGCTTACTTGTTTGCTCTTGTTGCCGGTGACTTTGATGTACTTCGTGACGCTTACACCACACAATCAGGCCGCAAAGTTGACCTGGAAATCTTTGTCGACAAAGGCAATCTAGACCGCGCAAACCACGCGATGGTTTCTTTGATTAACTCAATGAAGTGGGACGAAGAGCGTTTCAATCTTGAGTATGACTTAGACATCTACATGATCGTAGCTGTTGATTTCTTCAACATGGGCGCGATGGAAAACAAAGGTCTGAACGTATTTAACTCTAAGTTTGTTTTAGCGAACGACCAAACAGCAACCGACACCGACTACCTAGGCATCGAAGCGGTAATCGGTCATGAATATTTCCATAACTGGACGGGGAACCGAGTGACATGTCGCGATTGGTTCCAGTTAAGCTTGAAAGAAGGTTTAACCGTATTCCGTGACCAAGAATTCTCATCTGATCTTGGTTCTCGCGCAGTAAACCGAATCAACAATGTTCGTATTATTCGCGGGCCACAATTCGCTGAAGATGCGAGCCCAATGTCTCACCCAATTCGTCCTGAAAAAGTGATAGAAATGAACAACTTCTACACGTTGACAGTATACGAAAAGGGCAGTGAAGTGATCCGAATGATCCACACATTGTTGGGTGAGGAAGGTTTCCAAAAAGGCATGAAGCTGTACTTTGAACGTCACGATGGTACCGCTGCAACTTGCGAAGATTTCGTTGCTGCAATGGAAGATGCGTCGGGCGTTGACCTGTCTCAGTTCCGTTTATGGTACAGCCAATCTGGTACGCCGACGCTTTCTGTTGAAAGTCACTACGACGCAGACAAAAAAGAGTACACGTTAACAACTCGCCAAGTAACGGCTCCAACTCATGAGCAAACGGATAAGCAAGCTCTGCATATTCCTCTAGACATCGAGCTATACACCGCGTCGGGTGAAGTGATTGGGTTACAATGTAACGGTCAGCCAGTTCACAATGTATTAGATGTGAAAGAAGCGGAACAAACGTTTGTGTTTGAAAACGTTTCAGAGCAACCGATCCCATCGCTACTTCGTGAATTCTCTGCGCCAGTGAAATTGGAATACGATTACTCAGATGAAGAGCTGATCTTCCTGATGGTGAATGCTCGCAATGAGTTCTCTCGTTGGGATGCGGGTCAAATGCTGCTAGCGAAATACATCCGTAGCAACGTAGATAACGTTCAACAAGGTCAAAAGTTTGAACTTTCTGCTTCTGTTGTTGATGCATTCCGCGGGGTACTGCTTAGTGATTCACTAGAACCTGCGTTTATTGCAGAAATGCTTTCTCTACCGAGCCATAACGAAGTGTCGGGTTGGTATGAGCGCGTTGATATTGATGCGGTCGCATCTGTTCTTAACTCAATGAAAGTAACACTAGCTGCAGAACTTGAAGACGAGTTAGCGGCGGTTTATCACAGCCATGCACTAACAGAATACACGATCGATCACGATTCGATTGGTAAGCGTACTCTACGTAAAGTCTGTCTAAGTTACTTAGCGCATACTGAAAAGGGTAATGACTTGGTTGTTGCTATGTACCAACAAGCAAACAACATGACAGATACAATGGCAGCGATGGGCGCGGCGAACAGTGCGCAACTACCATGTCGTGAAACCTTGATGGCGGATTACAGCGACAAGTGGAAACATGATGGTCTTGTCATGGATAAGTGGTTTGCATTGCAAGGTTCAAACCCAAGCTCTAATGCACTTGAAGTGATTAAAGCGTCGATGTCGCACCAAGCGTTCAGCTTGAAGAACCCGAACCGTACTCGTAACTTGGTTGGTTCGTTCTTAAACATGAACCCGGTTCAATTCCACGCCAAGTCAGGACAAGGTTACGCGTTTGCTGGCGAGATCCTACGTGAACTGAACAGCAGCAACCCGCAAGTGGCTTCACGTTTGATTGACCCGCTACTTAAGTTCCGTAAGTACGATGATGAACGCCAAGCTCTAATCAAAAAAGAACTTGAGACGCTGAAGAACATGGACAACCTTGCAAAAGACTTATTCGAGAAAGTGGCAAAAGCACTAGAGGCTTAAGTCAGCCGCTTATTCAGGAAACTGTTCGATCATAAGCGGTTGGCTAATAAACAGTTTACTAGTAACGAAAAGTCATCAGTGGTAGAGAATATCTGCCACTGATTTTTTGTTTCTGGTTTATCGAATTTTCGATAAGCTAGAGCAGTTTCAAGTTAAGTTTCACTTTCAGACATCGTTAAGTGCCAAAAATCACCGGCACTGTATATATATACAGGTATCGTATGAATCGCTATATTTTCCAACTTAACATCTCATATCAGCAGTTTTTGGCTAGCTACTCGGGTGCCGCAAGTAAAGTTCAAGTGATAACAACAACAGGGTTACGCTTACAGCTACCTGCAACTCGCTTCAGACCATTTCTTACACAAATAGGGGTTAGAGGACAGTTTAGGTTAACAACTGACCAAAAAAATAAGTTTATTAAGTTGGAAGCTCTGTAAAGCTTGGCGTGCCTAGTGAGTTAAAGGGAATCTTAATCACATAATCAAACATTTCACCTCTTACCACCTCTAAAACAATTAACTATTTATCAATAATGCTTTTACAATAAATGAATGCATTACCTTTGCTTAACTCGTTAGTAGAACTGGCCTTGAAGGCTTGATTCAAACGCAAGCTTAAGTAAGCCCCCTAATAATAAAATAAAATTCTAATTGTGGAGTGTGACTATGACCGCACGTGAAACTGTGGTTCCAGTTTTACTTGAAAAAGTGTACAAACTGATTCAAGACAAACTTGACCTTGCTCATCGACCTCTCGTAACTCAACTTGCTCAACACTTGTTTAGTAACGTTTCTCACGACGATCTAACTCAGAGAAACGAATCCGATTTATACGGTGCTGTAGTTAGCTTATGGCATCACATCAATGAAAAGAAAGCTGACCAAATCTCTGTTCGTGTTTTTAACCCGACAGTAAGTCGTCAAGGTTGGCAATCTACTCACACTATCGTAGAGATAGTCGTACCAGATAGCCCATTCCTTGTAGACTCTGTAAAAATGGCGCTGACTCGCCTAGACCTTTCTTCTCACCTTATGCTTCACAATCCAACACAAATCTCTCGCTCTGATAAGGGCAGTGTTGTCGGCGTGAGCAATAACGAAGGTGCATTCCAATCGCTTTTCCATATCGAAGTAGACCGTCTTAGCAGCAAAGCTGAAATGACAGCGCTCAAAACGGAACTACTGGATATCTTTACCGATACTGGTTTAGTCGTGAACGATTGGCTGAAGATGGTTGAAAAACTTGAGGAAGTAACGAATCAAGTTGAAAAGCAAAAAGAAAGTATTCCTGTAGACGGCCAACGTTTTGATGAGACGTTGGCGTTTCTTCGTTGGTTAGGCGAGCACAACTTTACGTTTATGGGCTACAAGGAATATGACCTTGTTTCTGTAAATGGCGACACAGAACTACAACCGACCAAGGAGCAAGGCCTTGGTTTGTTTGCGAATTCAGATCGTGTGCGTAACGTTAAGCTGTCTGAGTTTTCTGACTCGGCACGCTTAGAAGCGAAAAAACCGTATGTATTGATCGTAACCAAGGGCAACACGGCTTCACGCATTCACCGCCCAGCTTACAATGATTACATTGGTATTAAGAAGTTCGATAAGAACGGTAAGGTCATTGGTGAACACCGCTTTACTGGTCTTTACACCTCTGCCGTTTATAACCAAACCGTTGAAACGATCCCTCTTGTTCGCGAGAAAGTAGAGCGCATCTTAGACGCGAGTGGTTACCGTGAAGGTTCATACTCTTACAAAGCTCTGCACAACATTCTAGAAAACTACCCGCGAGATGAACTGCTTCAAGCTCGTGAAGAAGAATTGCTAGAAGTCGGTACTGGCGTAGTTCAAATGCAAGATCGCGATCTTCTGCGTTTGTTTGTTCGCAAAGACCCGTTTGGCCGTTTCTTTAGCTGCATGGTTTACGTTACTAAAGATCGTTACAACACCGAACTTCGTCGTCAAACCCAACGCATCTTGAAGCAGTATTTCGGTTGCGAAGAAGAGGTCGAATTCACGACATACTTCTCTGAAAGCCCACTGGCAAGAACGCACTATATTGTTCGTGTTGATAACAACAACATGGATGTGGACGTGAAAACAATTGAGCAAAATTTAATGGAAGTATCGTCTACATGGGATGACCGCCTGTCTGAATCAATCGTTGCTAACTTCGGTGAGAGCAAAGGTCTTCCGTTATCGAAAGAGTACATGCGTGCATTCCCACGTTCGTACAAAGAAGACATGATGCCTGGTTCTGCGGTTGCAGATATCGAACGTCTAGAAGCTCTGAGTGAAGACAACAAACTTGGCATGCTTTTCTACCGCCCTCAAGAAGAAGCGGCAGACTCTAAAGCTGTTCGTTTGAAGTTGTTCTACCACAGTGATGAGCCGATTCACCTGTCTGATGTTATGCCAATGCTTGAAAACTTTGGCCTGCGCGTTATTGGTGAATCACCTTATGAAGTACGCAAGACCAATGGGGTGACTTATTGGATCCTTGATTTCTCGATGCTGCATAAGAGTGACAAGACGATTGATCTTCGTGAAGCGCGCGATCTATTCCAACAAGCCTTTGCTGCGATTTGGGAAGGAGAATTAGACAGCGATGGTTTTAACCGCTTGGTATTGGGTGCTGCTCTTTCTGGCCGTGAAATCTCAATCTTACGTGCGTATGCGCGTTACATGCGCCAAGTGGGTTTCCCATTTAGCCAACAATACATTGAAGACACATTGTCTCATTACCCAGATCTAGCGAAAGGGTTAGTGAGCTTATTCGGCAAGCGTTTTGATCCTAAATTAAAGGGTAGCGCGAAAGGCCAACAAGATCTTATTAAGAAGATCACTGAACAGTTGGATCATGTAGAAAGCTTGGATGATGATCGTATCATTCGTCGTTACATGGAAATGATCACAGCAACGCTTCGTACTAACTACTACCAGTTAGACGACAACAAACAGTCTAAACCTTGGTTGGCTCTGAAAATGAGACCAAGCGAGATCCCAGATATCCCAGCACCGGTTCCTGCGTTTGAGATTTTCGTTTACGCACCAGACATTGAAGGTGTGCATCTACGTGGCGGTAAAGTCGCTCGTGGTGGTTTACGTTGGTCAGACCGTCAAGAGGATTTCCGTACTGAGATTCTAGGCCTAGTTAAAGCACAGCAAGTTAAGAACACAGTAATTGTACCGGTTGGTGCAAAAGGTGGTTTCGTTTGTAAGCGTCAACACACTATGTCTGGCCGAGACGAGATCTTCGCTGAAGGTCAACGTTGTTACAAGCGCTTCATCCGTGCACTACTAGACGTATCAGACAACATCATTGAAGGTGAGGTTATTCCACCTAAGAGCGTTGTTCGTCACGATGAAGATGATCCGTATTTGGTTGTTGCCGCCGATAAAGGTACCGCAACGTTCTCAGATCTAGCAAACTCAGTATCTGCTGAATACAATTTCTGGTTAGGTGATGCATTTGCCTCTGGTGGCTCTAACGGTTATGACCATAAAGCCATGGGTATCACGGCGAAAGGTGGCTGGGAATCTGTTAAACGTCACTTCCGTGAAATGGGCATCAACTGCCAAACAACGGACTTCACCGCTATCGGTGTCGGTGATATGGCGGGCGATGTGTTTGGTAACGGTATGCTGTTGTCTAAGCATATTCGTATGCAAGCTGCGTTTAACCACATGCATATCTTCATCGATCCGAATCCAGAATCAGCATCAAGCTGGGTAGAGCGTGAGCGCTTGTTTAATCTTCCTCGCTCAAGCTGGGAAGATTACAACAAAGACCTGATTTCTCAAGGTGGTGGCATCTTCTCACGTCGAGCGAAGTCTATCTCTTTGACGCCTGAAATTCAGAAAATGCTGGGTACTAAGAAAGCATCAATGGCACCAAATGACTTGATCAAAGCGATCTTGTCTATGCAGGTTGATCTTCTTTGGAATGGCGGTATCGGTACTTACGTTAAGTCTTCAAACGAGACTCATACAGATGTTGGTGACCGTGCAAATGACGTGCTTCGTATCGATGGCCGTGACCTGAAAGCTAAGGTTGTTGGTGAAGGCGGTAACTTGGGTATGACTCAACTGGGTCGTATTGAATACGCGCTGACGGGTGGCCGCGTTAATACTGACTTCGTTGATAACGTTGGTGGTGTTGACTGTTCGGATAATGAAGTAAACATTAAGATCTTCTTGAATGGTTTGGTGTCTAATGGTGATCTAACCGTTAAGCAACGTAACCAAGTGCTTGAATCTATGGAAGATGAAGTGGGCGAAATCGTACTAGACGACGCATATTGCCAAGCTGAGTCTATTTCGGTTACGGAGCATCAAGGTGTTGGCTTAGTAAAAGAGCAAATCCGCTTTATTCATACAATGGAAAAAGCAGGGTACTTGGATCGTGGTTTGGAATACATCCCAGATGACGAAACACTGCTTGAGCGTGAAAAGCAGGGCCAAGGCCTAACAAGACCTGAGCTTTCTGTACTTGTCGCTTACGGTAAAATGGTGCTTAAAGAAGATCTTGTTAGTGATGATATCGCTAATGATGAATTCCATGCTCAACAGCTTATGCAGTACTTCCCAACGGCGTTACGTCGTAACTACTCTCAGCACATGGACAATCATCCACTACGTTCTGAAATCATTGCGACGGCACTGGCTAACCAAATGGTTAACGAGATGGGTTGTAACTTCGTTACTCGTCTGCAAGAAGAGACGGGCGCAAATATTGTTGATATTGCCAATGCTTACGCGGCAACACGTGAAATCTACGGTCTTGGCAAAGTTCTGAAGAGCATCCGTGAACTGGACAATGTTTCAAGTTCTGAAGCTCAATATGAATTGATCTACCATGTTCGTCGCACACTTCGTCGTTTGGCTCGTTGGTTGCTAAGAAACCGTACCGGAAAACAGTCAGTGAAAGCATTGATTGAACTTTACCAAGGCGATGTTCTTACTATCACAGAGAAACTGGATGAAAACCTAGTGGCTTCTGAAGTAGAAGAGCATAACGCAATGGCACAGTTATGGATTGACCAAGGCGTAAACGCTGAGTTGGCTAATTCAGTTGCGCGTTTGTCTAGCTTGTACTCAGCACTGGATATATCCACAGTAGCTCGTGAGACGGGTAAAACAGTACAACAAGCGTCTAAGCTTTACTTCAATCTTGGTGACCGCTTGTCTCTGCACTGGTTCTTGAAGCAAATCAATGGTCAAGCAGTAGACAACAATTGGCAAGCCCTGGCACGTGCAGCATTCAGAGAAGATCTGGATTGGCAGCAACGTCAGCTAACTGGCCAAGTGCTTAACTGCGGTTGTGCTTCAGACATCGATGTGATTAAAGCGCTTGATGATTGGATGGAAAGTAACTCTGTTTCTCTACATCGTTGGGAAAGTATCCTCAATGAATTCAAAGTAGGTTCGGTTCATGAGTTTGCCAAGTTCTCAGTAGCACTGCGTGAATTGATGTTATTGAATCTAAACTGCATGTCGACAGATTAGTGATTAGATAAAACGAAAGACATAAGGGCAGGCCATAAGGTTTGCCTTTTTCGTTTCTATAAAGTGGCATCAATAGGTCTAACGATTTTTGACGGACCCACTTCTTTTGACGGACCCACTTCGTGGACACCTTGCTTGTTGTTAAAAGAGTGGGTGGCTGTAATATGGTAGAGACTAGAAATGAGTAAACTGACTGCAGAAACGATAACGTTTGCTTAATAAAGAACCTCATTCGCTAACAAACTCGATTATCTTACCCTTACAGACAGTAATAGATTGAATAGTTGAGTAAATAAGTAAATAATATCGCCCCGTTTACACGGGGCTTTTTTCTATCGGAGGCACAATGCTCTACCGTCTAGCCAGAACTGGCTTTTTCCAACTTGATGCCGAAAAGGCACATGATCTTGCAATTCAAAATTTCAAACGCTTCACAGGCACTCCTATTGATCTTTTGTATCGCCAACAATTACCTAATCGACCTGTAGAATGCATGGGTCTTACTTTTAAAAACCCAGTTGGCCTAGCGGCTGGCCTAGATAAAAACGGCGAATGTATTGATGCATTTGGCGCAATGGGTTTTGGTTTCGTTGAAGTAGGAACGGTAACTCCTCGTCCACAAGCCGGTAATGACAAACCACGTCTATTCCGTCTTGTTGAAGCTGAAGGTATCATCAACCGCATGGGGTTCAATAACTTAGGCGTCGACAACCTTATTGAGAACGTTAAGAAGTCGAACTACGACGGCATCTTAGGTATCAACATCGGTAAGAACAAAGACACACCAATTGAAAAGGGCGCTGAAGATTACTTGATCTGTATGGAGAAGGTATATCAATACGCTGGTTACATTGCTGTGAACATCTCTTCACCAAATACTCCAGGACTTCGTTCTCTACAATACGGCGAAGCTCTAGACGATCTATTGTCTGAACTTAAAACGAAACAATCTGAACTAGAAGAGAAGCATGGTAAATATGTGCCTCTTGCTCTTAAGATTGCTCCGGATCTAAGTGATGACGAAATTAGCCAAATTTGTGAATCATTGATCAAAAATAAGATCGATGGTGTGATCGCAACAAACACAACATTGGATCGTTCAATCGTTGAAGGCATGAAACATTGCGATGAAGCGGGTGGCCTAAGTGGACGTCCAGTTCAATCTCGCAGTACTGAAGTGGTTCGTAAACTTCACGAAGAGTTGGGTGACCAATTACCGATCATCGGGGTAGGTGGCGTTGACTCTTACGTCGCTGCGAAAGAGAAAATGATGGCAGGCGCGAAGCTTGTACAAGTTTACTCTGGTTTCATCTACAAAGGCCCAGGTCTTGTAGGCGACATCGTTAAAAATTTATAGTCCCCGAAAACCAGATCTTTTATAAACCCAGAGCTTTTATAAACAGAGTTATCAAAAAGATTTGGTTATTTTAGGAAAGCTATAATTTGGCATCGTCTTACTAAAAGAGACACTGTAACTCACTGAGTTGTAGACAGAAGCGATAAGAAAGAGGAATTCATTTCCTCTTTTTTTTTGCCTATTGCTCAGTAGAATTACTGTAATTGAAGGTAATTTTGCGTTTTACCTAATGGAATGGTTCAACAGTGTGAGACGAAATGATGCTTAAACCTAGCGATACATGGAGTTGGTATTACGATGAGCAGCAATGTTCATTAATGCTAAACCTCGGAGAGGATATGATTTTCAAAACGAATCTGGTCCGCAATAAGCTGGTGGACTGCGCGTTTAGAGATAATGAATTCACCGTTGATGACGCATCTTCATACCAAACCTTCAAAGAACAAATTTCTGGCTTAGAACTGTCTGAGCCTCGCCAAGCTGAACTCGCACTATATTGTGTGGCAGCAAAGCGCTTCCACAAGCCTGTACAGCCTAAAAGCTGGTTCTTCGATTCACAAGGCGCTGGCCACGAATCTCCTCAAGAAGGGGATATCGTACAAATGAATAACGAGCATAGCCTAGGTTACTTCATTGTATTAGAAGTGGGAGAGTGTGCGAGCCTATGTGCATTTGTCGACTTAGAAGAGTTTCTGCTCACACCTTCAAAAGGGTTAAGCTTTGGAGACTCGATTAAAGTGATGCACGATAGGATGGTAGACGCGAACTCTATTCTTCATTTTCACCATACACATATTGCAATGGTCGGTTAATTCCCCAGTTTAGTTCATCATTTCTAACACACATTGCAACGCATAAACCTATCAAACCTTCCTTAGAATCGGCTCAATAGCCGATTTTTTTGTGCCTAAAAAACCTCATCCAGATAAATACATCACCGCTTAACTATTTAATTAGTGAACTTGTGACTGTTTTTTCATCTTAATTTCTGCCTATTTTCATCGGCAGAAGTGTAAATTACCTCCCTTTATTCCCTGTTTTTGTGCTTTTGTAGCTAACTTTCAGTCTTAAATTGACTCTGGTATATACCAATTTTAAGGCGAATATAAATTCACACCGCCGCATTGGCCGATGTTTGGTCATAAATTGTGCTGATTTGATAAGTCTTATGTTCTAAGGGGATGTGGGTAAGCGATCGCTTCATGACTGTGTGTTTGCTAGCCAGTTAGTCGAAAGATTCAATGAAAAGACAAGTTTAGTGTGATGCTCTAATAACAAATTCAGGTATAATCGAGCTAATTTTTATCAATAAAAGAACACTATGAATCAATATCTAGCGGTTACCTCAAACGGCCTTGAGAATTTATTAGTTGAAGAACTAACCCAACTAGGGATTACAAATGCAAAACCTGTTCAAGCAGGTGTTAAATTCAAAGCGACCAATGAGCAAATTTATCGTTGTTGTTTATGGAGTCGTTTGGCTTCTAGATTTGTACGTGTCCTTTCTGAATTCACTTGTATGGACGACATGGATTTGTACCTATCAACCACTGCGGTTAACTGGGTAAATCAATTCCATAGCTCTAAGCGTTTTGTTGTTGACTTTAACGGTACAAACAACGAAATCCGTAATAGCCAATACGGTGCGATGAAAGTAAAAGATGCCGTTGTTGATAGCTTTGAGAAAAAGTCTTTACCTCGTCCGTCTATCAGCAAAGAAAATCCAGATATTCGTATTCACGTTCGTCTACATCGTGATAAAGCGATTCTTGGTGTTGATATGGTAGGTAGCGGTCTTCACCAACGTGGTTATCGTCCAGAATCAGGCCGCGCACCATTGCGTGAAACCCTTGCTGCAGCGATTCTTCTTCGTAGTGGCTGGGATGCGACTAAGCCTTTCCTAGACCCAATGTGTGGTTCAGGTACGTTAGTGATTGAAGCGGCAATGATGGCTGCGAACATGGCTCCAGGTGTTAAACGCCAGAAGTGGTGTTTTGAATCACTAGAAGATTTTGAACCAGAACTGTGGGCTGAAGTGAAAGCTGAAGCGAACGTTCAAGGTCGTCGTGGCGTTAAGAAAGTAGAATGTAAGTTCTATGGCTACGACAATGACGAGCGCATGATCAAAACAGCGCGTGACAATGCTCGTCGTGCTGGTGTTGAAGAGCTGATTGAATTCGAAGTAGGCGATGCTGCAAAGCTTAAGCGTCCTACAGAGTTTACTGATGGTGTGATTGTTTCAAACCCACCTTATGGTGAGCGTCTTGGCACAGAGCCGGGTTTGATTGCACTTTACACGGCATTCGGTGCACAACTTAAAGCGGAATTTGGCGGTTGTAACGCGTCTATCTTCTCTAGTTCTGACGAACTGCTTAGCTGCTTACGTATGCGTGCAGACAAACAGTTCAAATTGAACAATGGTGCGTTACCGTGTCACCAAAAGAACTACTCAATTTCAGACCGTCCGATGTCAGAGCGTCCAACGGGTGAACAAGAGCAACTTATTGCTCCAGACTTCGCAAACCGTCTTAAAAAGAACATCGGTAAAATTGGCAAGTGGGCTAAGAAAGAGCAATTAGATTGTTACCGTATCTACGATGCGGACTTACCAGAATACAATGTAGCGATTGACGTATACCCAGGTCACCTAGTGATTCAAGAATACGCAGCACCTAAAGATGTACCGGAAGAGAAAGCAAAACGTCGCTTAACCGATATCATCCGTGCTTCTATTCAAGTCACTGGCGTTGAAGCAAACAACGTGGTTCTTAAGGTTCGCCAGAAGCAGAAAGGCCGATCTCAATATCAAAAAATGGCTCAAGACTCCTCTAACCTAGAAGTGAACGAATACGGCGTTAAGCTGATTGTTAATCTTCATGACTACTTAGATACGGGCTTGTTCTTAGATCATAAGATCACTCGTCGTCGTATCGGCGAAATGGCTGCAGGTAAAGATTTCCTTAACTTATTTGCTTACACAGGCAGTGCATCTGTTCATGCTGCTGTGGGTGGCGCACGCTCTACAACAACCGTTGACATGTCTAATACCTACCTTGAGTGGGCAAAGCAGAACATGGAGCTTAATGGCCGTGTTGGTCGTCAACATCAGTTTGTTCAAGCCGACTGCTTACAGTGGTTGGTTAAAGAGCAGGGTTCTTATGACCTGATCTTCATTGATCCTCCAACGTTCTCAAACTCTAAGCGTATGGATCAATCTTTTGATGTTCAGCGTGATCACATTCAATTGATGGAAAACCTAAAGCGTCTTCTTCGTGAAGAAGGCACAATTGTGTTCTCTAACAACAAGCGTCACTTCAAAATGGATGTAGAAGGCCTAGAAGAGTTAGGTCTCAAAGCTCAGAACATCTCAGCTAAAACGCTTCCATTGGACTTCTCTCGTAACAAGCACATTCATAACTGCTGGTTGATTACACATAAGTAATTAAGAGATTGTATAAGGATATAGCGTGCTGACTCTCTACAGTACAGAAGGGTGCCATCTATGTGAGATGGCATTCAAACTCACGGAACAGTTAAACATTAGCCATCACGTCAACGTTGTCGACATTGCATTTGATGATGAGCTCTTTTCCCGTTACGGGGTCACTATTCCGGTGCTCAAATTTGAAAGCTCTGACTTTTCTCAAAGCTCAGAGCTTAACTGGCCATTTGGCTTGTTAGAACTTAATGATTGGTTAAAAAAGAATGGCATTACTTACAATTCATAACGGGCAATTAGCGTTTGGCGATCACCCGTTATTAGATCGTGCGGACTTTGCACTGCAAGAAAACGAACGTGTGTGTTTAGTAGGGCGCAATGGCGCAGGTAAGTCTACGTTGATGAAAATCCTGTCAGGGAACATCATCATGGACGACGGTAAGATGCAAATCACACAAGATGTGGTTGTATCTCGCCTTGAGCAAGATCCACCGCGTAACGAAGAAGGCACCGTTTATGATTACGTTGCTGGTGGCCTAGCGGAAATCGGCGAACAGTTGAAGATCTATCATGATCTTTTGGATCTCATTGGTACTGACCCTAGCGAAAAGAACTTAAATCGTCTTACTCGTGTGCAAGAGCAGTTGGATCATGCCAACGCATGGCGTTTCGAAGATCGCGTAAGTAACGTAATGGCGGCGCTTAAACTCACTGCTGAAACAAAACTGACGGATTTGTCTGGTGGTTGGCAACGTAAAGCGGCGCTTGCTCGTGCGCTTGTATGTGACCCAGACGTGCTTCTACTCGACGAACCGACTAACCACCTAGATGTTGCGACAATCGAATGGTTAGAAGGCTTCCTGAAAGATTTCCGTGGTTCAATCATCTTTATCTCCCATGACCGTGCTTTCATCAAATCGATGGCAACTCGCATTGTTGATCTTGATCGCGGCAAGCTGAGCTCGTTCCCTGGCGATTACGAAAACTACTTGCTAGAGAAAGAAGAAGCGTTACGTGTCGAAGAGATGCAGAACGCTGAATTCGATAAAAAGCTTGCTCAAGAAGAAGTGTGGATTCGTCAGGGCATTAAAGCTCGTCGAACGCGTAACGAAGGCCGTGTACGTGCACTTAAGAAGTTGCGTGAAGAGCGCATCAATCGTCGTGAAGTGCAGGGTAAAGCGGTTATTCAGATCGATGATGGTCAACGTTCAGGCAAGATTGTATTCGAAGCAGAGAATCTTAACTTTGGCTTTGAAGGCAAAGAGATTGTTAAAGATTTCAGCTTCAATATTATGCGTGGTGATCGTATTGCTCTGATCGGCCCTAATGGCTGTGGTAAGAGTACCGTACTTAAACTGCTTCTTGATCAGCTGAAGCCTGATTCTGGCCGTCTGCATTGTGGTACTAAACTTGAAGTGGCTTACTTCGACCAATACCGCGAAATCCTAGACCCTGAGAAGTCAGTAATTGACAATCTAGCGGATGGTAAGCAAGAAGTGACAGTAGGCGGCCGTGAGCGCCATGCACTGAGCTACCTACAAGATTTTTTGTTCTCTCCTAAACGTGCTCGCACTCCGGTGAAAGCACTGTCTGGTGGTGAGAAAAACCGTCTGTTATTAGCTCGTATTTTCCTTAAGTCGAATAACTTATTGATTCTCGATGAGCCAACCAACGATCTAGATATCGAAACTTTGGAACTTTTAGAAGATTTGCTTGCCAACTATCAGGGTACGCTTCTTTTAGTGAGCCACGATCGACAGTTTGTTGATAACACGGTTATGACAAGTTGGATTTTTGAAGGCAACGGCGTTGTTGAAGAATTTGTTGGTGGTTACCACGATGCTCAGCAACAAAGAAAGCAGGCTATAGAGTACCGACAGGTTGAAAAGCCATCAAAGCCAGAGAAAGTAGTTGAGGAAACTCCCAAAACTGCGCCAGTTAAGGCTAAAGCTAAGAAGTTATCGTATAAGCTACAACGAGAACTAGAAGCGCTACCTTTGCGTTTGGAAGAATTGGAAACTCAAATTGAAACTCTTCAGGAAGAAGTCAACGATCCTAGCTTCTTTTCAAAATCTGTAGAGCAGACACAACCAGTATTAGATAAGCTATCTGCAGCAGAGCAGGAGCTTGAAGTTGCTTTTGAGCGCTGGGAAGAGCTCGAGGCACTACAACAGGAAAGTTAAGAAGTAATCATGACTTGTAATAAATTTAAATTAACAACAGTTGCAGCCTTAGTTTTGGCTGCAACTAACGCGAATGCTGCACTGTACAAGGTAGTTGAAGTCGCGACTCCTAGCTCAATTGTCGGAGCTTCTGAAACGTTTGGTGTCGCGATTCAACCAGCGGCGGTTACCGGAACTGAAAGTTGTTTTACCACCGGTACTATTGGTGGTGTCGCTTGTGATAGCTTTAAGCTAGCAGGTGAAACACGTAATTCACTTGAAGCTATTAGTTACCGTGAAGAAGTTCCTTTTGCTATGGATGCTGTCTTCCAATATTTACAAGAGTTCGATGACTTCAAAAACTATTGTAACCGTGAACTAAGATATTCCACATGTGAAAGCTGGGCGAAAACTCGCTGGGAAGATACTTGGTTTAAGGAAAGAAACAACCTGAGTTATGTAAATGCAAAGGCATTTATAGAAGGCGGGGCAATACTCGATACTCGCAATACAGTGATCAACTCCCTTTATGTGAACGACGCATCAGAAGTTAAGCCTTTAGGTATCAAATCAGAAGGTAGCATTCGTAATAACGCAATCTTTACAACGTCACCAAATGGGCCTGCAGGATCTTCTGAGACTCGAGCATGGAAAGCCATCACAGCGAGTAATGGTACTGTTTACAATGTAGGTAGTGTTTCTACGAGTGAAACCATTACGGAGACGTCAACGCCGGATCCTGTATTTAGTTCAAAAGCTGCTATTTGGGATGGTACGAATACCAAGCAAATCGATTGGACTCGTGGTGGAACTGCTAGACAAGGCGATTACTATGCTCAAGGTAGCATGCGTTCAATTGCCGAATCGGATACTAAGTTTTATGGCGTAGGCTACAATACTGTTGATGGTAGTGGTGATCTGCAAGATATGAATGCATCTGTATTCATCAGTAAATCTCTGGACTTAGCTGACAGCGCGAATACTTGGACGACCAAATCAATTGAGGGGGCTAAGGTCAACTCTAACTCGTCTAATGATTACAAATACAGTAACTCTGTAGCGACCGATATCAACAAAAACTTGTTTGTTATTGGTAACTCTAAGCGTAATGGTCGAGTGCCTGAAAATGGTAGCGCAGGCAGCAAGATGTTTGTTGTTACTGATGCTTCAGTTGCGACTCCAACAGCGACATACCTAACGGGTGGTATCTTCTTTGCTGGTTCGAGTGGTGAAGCTAGAGCAGTTAACAACTTCAATGAAATTGTTGGTCAAGTTGACGCAGAAACAACGCGTGAAGTTGATGGAAGTGAGCGTAGACACCGCGGCTTTATTTATCCATATCAAGCAACGGGTACTGACCCATCAAGAATTGATCTGTTTCAGAACAAAGCTTGGTGGCTAGACGATCTAACTAATGATGGCAACGTTTCTGGAGAGAACAACAAGTTCCGAATCATTGATGCTTCAGGCATCAACGATGCGGGTGTTATCTCTGCAACAGCTATAAAATGTATGATCGATACAAATGGAGACGGTAGAGGTAACGATGAACGAGCCTACGATACAACGTCTCACAACTCATACTGTGCTGGTGCTGCGTCTAATGCAGTAGAAGAGGTTGTTGCGGTTAAATTGATTCCTATCGAAGGTAAAGGTAAGAGTGATATCCAAGCTCGTAGTACTGATACAGCAAAGGTCGATCGTAAAGGCGGTAGCTTAGGTTGGTTCGCTTTGACTGTACTCGGCTTATTAGGGTTCCGTAGAAAATTTAAATAATTTCATCTCTTGAGCCCGAGTTCACAATTCTGAATTCGGGCTTTTTTTCGCCTTGAGAAAAGTGAAAAACTGGTCGATTCTTAAAGTTGGAGTCACAAAAACTCCGCAAAGTTGTAATCATTGTATGTTAGTAAATAGAACACCCGTATGAGGACTGCACTATGAAGAGACAAAAGCGTGATCGACTAGAACGAGCACAATCTCAAGGCTACAAAGCTGGTATAAACGGTAGGTCACAAGAAGCTTGCCCATATAGCCAAATGGATTCTCGGTCTTATTGGTTAGGTGGTTGGCGTGACGCCAAAGGTGATAAGCAATCAGGTCTCTATAAATAGATAGGGCGGAACATATTCAAAGATCAAGGCTCCATTGTTGTACAGCAGTGGAGCCTTGTTAGTTTCTGATTGGGACGATAATACCAATCGTAGTAAATAACTTTTCACTCTAGCTTGCTAAAAAGCTCGATAACTTCGTTAGAATGTTTGATTGTAGAATAATGGCGCAGAGAGCTAAAACCTTAAGCTGATACTTATAGCGGAATACACAGTTGCTGGTGGACTAATACAGTACAGTTTCGGGATAAGAAAGTTTGTTTAATCAGTACACTATAGTGCACTATAACTAAATGTATTGGAGTGAAAATAAAGCAGCCAATGGCTGCTTTATTAAAATCTAACTGCGTTACTCTAATTAAATGATTAGGTTAGAATGCTGACGTATCTTGGAAAAGGCCAACTTTCAAATCTTTAGCAACATAAATCTCTTTGCCATCAACAAGTACGCGACCATCTGCAAGGCCCATAACTAGGCGACGGTTAACAACACGCTTCATGTGGATTTCGTAAGTCACTTTTTTCGCAGTAGGTAGGATTTGACCAGTGAATTTCACTTCGCCTACACCTAAAGCACGGCCTTTACCTTTGCCGCCAACCCAACCAAGGTAGAAGCCAACAAGTTGCCACATTGCATCAAGTCCTAGACAACCAGGCATTACTGGGTCACCAGGGAAGTGACAGTCGAAGAACCATAGGTCAGGAGTAATATCCAGTTCAGCAAGAATCAAACCTTTACCGAAATCACCTTCAGTCTCAGACATTTTAGTGATGCGATCCATCATCAACATGTTCGGTGCTGGTAGTTGAGGACCTTCAGGCCATAGTTCGCCTTGGCTTGATGCTAGAAGATCTTCGCGAGTGTAAGAATCACGTTTGTTTTGCATTATCAATTACTCCAATTTTTGATAGGTGCATATTAGTGAACAGGTGTACGCTAAACAAGTCCGATCAGTACTAGACAAACCAGTTTTTAATGCGTCCAACAATTCCAATAGGGTGCTCATGTCTTTCAAAGTTTTCAATACGTTCCGCAATTTTGCTCAGAACGCTTTCTTGTTCATCATCTCTAAATGGTTTGTTCATAATAAGAGGAATAGCTTCATCTACATTAGAGACAGACCAAATATGGAATTCTTTGTTTTTGATGCTTTCAATTAGGTCTGGCTTCAGAGCTAGATGTCGTAAGTTAGATCTTGGAAGGATCACACCTTGTTCGCCAGTTAACCCGTTGTGTTTACACACATGATAGAAGCCTTCGATTTTCTCGTTTAGCCCACCAACTGCTTGTACACGACCGAATTGGTCGACAGCACCGGTTACCGCTATTTGTTGATTGATAGGGTATTCCGACAAAGCACTTACCAAAGAGCAAAGCTCAGCAAGAGAAGCACTGTCGCCATCAACTTCGCAGTATGATTGCTCAAACACAACAGAAGCAGCATAGGGCAACGGATCTTCAAGGTTTAATGCGCTGCTTACAAATGCTTGCATGATCATCATGCCTTTGGCGTGAAGGTTACCACCGAGTTCCGCTTTGCGTTCAACGTCGGCAATATCACCATCACCAAAGTGGATAACACATGAAATTCGGGCTGGTTCGCCATACGATACAGGGTGTCCTGGTACATCGATAACCGTCAGACCATTAACTTGTCCAACTTGTTCACCCTCGGTTTCGATAATAACTTGGCCATCTCGAATATCATCAAGAGCACGTTCAGGTAAGTACGATTCGCGGTTGTATTTGTGTTGTTGTGCTTGCTGAATATGGTGACCATCAATCTCACCATGGTCGGCTTCAATCAAAGCTTCGTTCAATAACGCATTGTGCCAAATCGGGCATAACGGTATATAGCTTTGGTCTTCAGTTTCTCTCGCACCAGCAGTAAGAATGCCTGTCACCGCCTGTTGCGTGATGTTTGGCAATTCATAACGTTGTTGGAGCCATTTAAGGTAACCAAGATATTGCGTCAACGTCTCTTCTGTTAGCTTTATGTCTTGTTCAATTTCACTGAATAGGCAGAAACCAGTTTGAATATCACTGTCTAGATAATCAAGATCGCCGAGTTGAGCTCGGTCTCCAACCACAATCAACTTAATATTGTAGGTAAGCGGTAAAGATGGAGATTGGTTTAAGTGTTCTGGGTTGCTACTGATGGGCTCTACGGCCTCACCAAGAAGTGCTGACTTAAGCAGTAACCAGCTTCCCGGGTTTGCTAGAATCAAGTTGGCTGAAACAATCAGATAACCATTGTTCGCTCTAGCCAGTAAGCCAGGCTTTGTCGCAACGACTTGGCCGTCTTTTGATTGAACTTGGTCAAACAAAGAGACAGCATTTAAAGACTCAGTTTTTATTACTGGTAACGTGTGATCATCTAGAGCAGTAACTAAAGATTCAACAATCATTTGACGATAGATCGAATTGTCCGGAGCGTTGACAAGTAAAACACGCGAAAGGTTGGACAAGCGGACAAAGCGGGTTAACGCATCGTTGAATCTATGTTGAATGTCTGAAAATGGGAAAGGCGAGATGTCAGGGAATTGCTCTAATTGAGCGCTATATTCGTCGTACTGAGGCGTAACATGTCGCCAATCTACTAGAGTCATTTAAGTTTCTGATTATGATAATGAGGTAGGGAGTATATAGAAAAACCGATCTCGCTTGTAGCTCTATGTTGTAGTTACTAATCACTAAGCTAATATAAGTATGATCTTGGTCTATTCTTTCAAGACAACAATTGTTAAATAGCCTATTTTGGGTTACGCTGTCACTAGGATTAACTCTCGAGATTAGACATGAAATATCAGCAACTTGAAAACTTGGAATGTGGTTGGAAATGGAACTATCTGGTCAAAAAATGGAAAGAAGGCGAGTCGATCACCTGCCATATTGATTCAAGTGAAGCTGACGTTGCTGTACAAGCCTTATTGAAGCTTGAACACCAACCAACAGGTGTTCTTGAGTGGATATCTGACAACATGTCTCCTGAGCTCGATAACAAGCTCAAGCAAGCGATTCGAGCTAAGCGAAAGCGTCACTTTAATGCTGAACAAGTTCACACTAAGAAAAAATCAATCGACCTTGATTATCGTGTATGGGAAAAGCTATCCCAGCGTGCGAACGAGCTAGGTTGTACGCTATCAGATGCTATTGAGTATTTGGTGAGCGAAGCATCTCGTAGTGAACAGGCCAGCAAGACAGTAACCAATCTTAAAGAAGATTTAAGCAAGCTCCTTTCTGACGATAAATAATCATCAACAGTAGTGGTGACATTATGATGTATGTAATCTTAATCGGTGCAGCGTTGGTTTTTTGGTTAGTCGCGGTTGATAGGCCGGTATTGAAAATCAAATTTAACGATGGGGCGATCGAACAAGTTAAAGGTCATCTTCCACCCAGCTTTAAGCACAACCTTCAAGAGATTGGCCACAACAACACTTTTAAAGGTGAATTAAAAGTGTACGCAAAGCGTTCTGGTTATAATCTCAAGTTCACAAAGGATGTACCTAAGAACGTGCAACAACGTATTCGTAATGTATTCCCGCATAACGGCTTCAAATCTAAAGGCTCAAAGAAGGCGTAATGGTCAAGAATTACGTCTTATCTTGTCAATCTTCATACTAAGTTAGTTCTTCGCTTGCCTTAACCATCGTCATACTGTTCTCAGTTCCAATAAAGGAGAACAGTATGAGATATCTAATCCTTTTGTTGTTTTTTTCATCCCCAGTCGTATTTCCCGATGATGCATTGGTTAATCCGGTAGCCAAAAAAATCAAAGCCACGGTCATGAAAGGACTAAAAAAGAGCAATGTTGAAATCGATGGTTATTGTGACCTGATGATTGAAATGAAGCACTCCAAAGGTTACACAAAAATCAAGAGAGTGAGAACGTCCGGCGATAGTAAAGCTTGTAGACAGGCGAAACAGCACTTACCAACCAAGAAAAAGTTCAAATATAGTTTTCCAGAAAAGTACATCCGACTTCATATCACAAACTGACCATTATAATGCACTATAACTAAACAATGTTAATTTGATTGACTAAAACGTCAATGAATACGAGTGAATTACGGTGATCTGAGTTAGATGCCAGTTTGTTGCACTGTCACTTGATATAACAATATGTCTCGTAGGGCGTTCATTTTACTGATATCTATTTAACCGAAGGTGGCAAATGTACACGAATCTTGTTTAGCGACAGCGTGTTTAACTGGGATGCCGAGGTGTTGGCAAGTCATTAGTACCTTTAGTTTTCTATCGGCAGGAGCGTGTTCTGAGAGAATCACAGAGCTTATACACTCTTTATTCAGATACAGCTTGTTGCCAATAATCTCTTCATTGGGCAGTACCCAGCGATATTCTTTTTCGTAACGCCAGTTTGAATGTTTGATTCCAAGTACGCTCGCGGCTAATTTCGATGCTTTTAAGTCAACTAGCGAAGGAGAACTAAGCATGCTTGGGTTGTCAGCATACTGAACTTCAAAGCAATTGAGATCTGCCTCACCGTGATAACAGTTAAGATCATACTCAATACACATACCTTTAAAGTTATCACCATACTGAGACCAAAGTATGGGATGGTCATTCGATTGAGAGAAGCACATAACCTTGAAGTCGTTCTGAAGTTCTTTGTTGAACAGGTGATGAGATTCAAAAGGGTTATTAAAGGTCTTAGCGGAATCAAACCACAACGAACACTCGGATATCGATTGTATGTTTCTATCGTGAAGAGATCTGAACTTATAAAGTTTAGGCAACATATCAAACACCTGGTTTACAACATTGTCTGATGTTAACACTATAATTCATAATGTAAGCGTGAATGCATAGTGTTTGCTTGCTTAGTCACCAAGTTTAATCATATAACTGATTGATAGATCAAAATTTAAACACGAAATAGCAGCCTGTTTGAGTGATATATCTTGTGCTAGAGCATTAGGTAAGCGCAGTGTTAGTTAGCCTGATTGAAAATAAGGTACAACGTAACTTTTATTTTGACTAAATTCAGCATCGAGTGTTCGTAAGGAGAATTTAGTAAAGGGAGTTTTCTAGATCACGAATACGGTGTTATGGGGTTTAGTTCATTCAATTGGTTTGGAGTGTAAAAAGTGAAATCAGATAGCTCCTTATCACTTGATAACTTAGATAAGTATCAATCGATTAAGCTTTCAAAGGGTTCTAAACTAATTACACATGAACATCGGTAGTGTCTTTCTAAGAGATTAATGCCAGAGGGACTGGCCTTCAAAGTGTGAAGGGTCATGAGGTAATTTACGTAAAGTGATTTCATCTTTTAAATATAACTTGGCGAAATTCTTGCGTTTAGTTCCTGTTGCGGGTAGTTCTCCCAACACGTTTACAATCCTACTAACTTCTTGTGAATCAAAACTATAGCCTTGTTCAAGAAGCACTTCTAATACAGGGTAGAGCTTTTTATATACTCGACTTGCATCCGCTTTTGAATCTAAACGTGCTTTGATCTTCATTAGTATAGAATCTAATAATGGCGCCTTTAGAAACTGGCCAAGTACATTGGTTTCATGCACTATCACATTCGCTATATAGCTATTGATTGCTAGCTTAATCGAAAAAATAACGTAGTACTCTCTAGTAAGCGCTTGGCTTCTGAGCATTACCATTGGGTAAATATTCTCTAAGATGGTGATGCAAACAAAACTCGCACCTATCAAGGTACGATACTTGGAATTAATCACGTCCACATTCGTGAATCTTAAGAACAGAGCTACGATGACAATATAACTGATAAGCGATGAAATGAAGGATATGACTTGTTCACTAATGGTTGCGACCATCCCGTAAGCGTTAACGAAAGCCGACCCAATTGTTAATAGTGCAAATAAGATCATCGCTTGCTTTTGATAATTGGTTGTTTGCAAAGTAACGGCTCCGTTTTAATTTAGGCGCGGAGTATAGATTAAACTTACGACCATTTTTATATCATTGATTTAAAATGGTTATTTTGACTACTCAATTAGTTATATTGATTGCTTTAATGGGGAGTAAGGCCGTGCATTTGGCGCTTCTCAGTCAAGCTCTGTACGACTTATGCTAATCGGATTTAATACAGGTCTTTGTCCGTTTGAATTTCTCTAGCATCGATAACAGGTTGATCGAGTTCTGGTGTGTTTTGTTTTTTCATGGAATAGGGTGTTTTTATACAGCTTGTAAACAAGTGACGGCTTTACCAAGGGTGAAGCACCTTCAAACCAGAATAGAAGCCTGTTTGAGTGATTTATCTTGCAACAGCGCTGGTTTTTTTAATAAGTTGCACCGTAACTTTGTATTGGTGGAAGAATAGGTCTATATTTGGAGGCAATGTAAAGGAAGTTAAGTGAACCAATAGTGGTAAATCCGACCTCAAAGAGATCGGACTATTTGCAATGTTAGGCTAGTTGACCGCAATAAATTGGTCTAGCCATTGAAGGAACTTTAGAAATGGTATCGTGCACCAATGTATGCTGTTTTGGACGAAACATCGATGGACTCTATTTCAATATGTGCAGAGCGGTAACCAACATGAACGTCGATATTGTCGGTAATTATTGCGCCAAATTCTCCACCGATTTGGTAAGCGGCCTCAGATTCAGAAGCTGAGAGCCCAAAGGCTTTGATTTCCGTATCAATAGATCCAACGCCTGCTAACAGGGAGACATACAAATCCAAGACGTCGCCTTTAACGATGAATTTGGGCTTAACATTCACGAAGAAGGCTTGGCCTTCAATATCCATCATTTGAGCAAAGTTAACTTTGCCAATTTTTCGGTACTCCGCTTCTAATCCCAGCTTTACTACATCGTGTGTATTGAACTCATAACCGCCAACTAAGTTATAACTCAAATCAGCTAGATCAGAAGAATCTTCAATTTTGCTACCGCGGTATTCTAATTCGGTTTCATTATAAAATCCGACATCTACACCTGCATAAAAATGACCGAGATCTTTAGCTGCTGTGTCATTTTCATTAGCAAGCGCGTATGAACTCATGCCAAAAGCGGTGAATAGTGATAGGGCAACCATACCGATTTTCATATTAAGCCTTTTATATAATAAGTTATTGATTCCTTGAATATCTTACCAAATGTAGAGCTTTTAAACTAATAGTGGTTTTGTGTAACCATCTGATTTTATGAACTTATTATCGATATAAACGTCAATACGAAGCAAGATGATTTGATTTTAGCAGTATCGCTTCAAAGAGCAATACGTTGATGATACAAAGCGATTTCGAGAGTACTTTTATAGACCACTGAAAAATTTCACCTTGTATATGGTGTCAGCCTTACCCGCAGCTTTTTTATGTGTGGCGCTTATCTCACTAATCACGACGACAGAACTCTTTGAATTAACGATTGGTCTTCCTAATTTGGCTTGGTATTTAATATTAGTCGCTTTCGCTGGACTGTTTATGAGAGTGGCTTACCATAAGATCACAGATACACAAAGCATCAAGTACGCGGATGAACTTTTACTTAATTATGAAAGCGCTCACGTTAAAAGAGTTGAGCTAACATTCTGGAATAATATAAGAAAAGTGATTGAATATGATGTTATACGCGGTATTTTTCTGCGCTAAACTTGTAAGAACGAGAGTGATACAATAGTATCACTCTAATCTTTTATTGGAGTCATTTATATGAAAGTCGAGCTCGTAACTTCTCTTAAGCGTCAAGCTACCAAAATCCTTGCTGACCTGCACGACACCAAAGAGCCCGTGTTGATCACCGAGCATGGCAAACCTTCAGCGTATCTCGTGGATGTTGACGACTACCAATTTATGCAAAACCGCTTGGCTATCCTCGAAGGGATCGCACGCGGTGAGCGCGCCATTTCTGAAGGCAAGGCGCTGAGTCATGACGAAGCCAAAGACAAGATGTCAAAATGGCTGAAGTGATTTGGAGTGAGCCCGCGTTATCGGACCTTAACGATATCGCGGAATACATTGCCCTTGAAAACTTAGTCGCGGCCAAACAGCTGGTTCGAAACATTTTCGACAAAGTTGAACGTCTCAGCGACTTTCCCGAGTCTGGGCGTCTGTCTCCTGAGCTTGAGCACTTTAATTATCGCGAAGTCGTAGTGAATCCATGTCGAGTTTTCTACAAGCAAGAAGGTGACAAGGTGTACATCTTGTTTGTGATGCGCGCGGAGCGAGATTTACGTCGGTTTTTGCTGAGCAAACAGTAAAGCGTTTTTGCCACCTCTGATAGGCTGATGGTCTACGCAGACGAGGGTTCAACATGGCGAAAAAGAAAAAATCACTTCCATCTAAATATCCCACTAAACCTAAACCAGTGCTAAGGTGACATTTTAATCTGGCTCAAAAGTGACATTACTATCTGAGGCTTACACCTTTGATTCGTATTATGTCTGATTATGTTTAATGGTGCATATATTACCAGTTCAATACAACCTCTTGTATTTAGAGGTTTTATCATTGAAGTATCGCGAAATGAGTAAGAATTACATTTTTCGTAAATTGGAGTGCCAATTAACTAAAGAACAAACCGCTAATCTGTGTTTCAAAAGTGTGAGAACTGTCACAAGGTGGGATGAGGGTCAAACAATCCCACCTGAATGCAAAAGGCTTATGAGGATAGTCAGAGGAAGAGGGTTAGGCGTGACGGATGAGTGGAAAAAATTCAAAATACATTACGACAAAATAGAGCTACCAACAGGACAGCTTATATCTGCACAGCAAATGATACTAGGTATAGCATTAGTTGAAATACAATCCGAACTAGAACTTAAGACGTCAACAAAGTTGCTTAAGTATGCTCGAATACTAGCAGATTTAGTTAAGGAGTAACGTTTAGGCTCCATGGAGTGGAGCCTATATGGAAAACTAAAACTACTAGTTATTATCGAGCAAGGGGAAGAGGCCTTTGCCATAAAAGTCGTACAACATAAATGGGAAAGACGATAGGACTGCTATTTGCCTTTGAGGGATATGCTGTGACAATTGTTCTTCAAAGATATTGAATTGTTCTAGTTGTTGGGTAGGTAGGACAGCTGTTTGATGAACCAGAATATTGCCCCGAATTAGGTTGGATTCCGTAATTTCTTTCCATATATTGAGATCATATGCACCCCAATTGTGATAGCTCCTAGAAAGATTGGGGCCTGTATTAACCCAATTTTTATAACCGAGTAAATCATCATTTTCAATGGGGTGTATGATTTGAGTAGGTTGAGTGCCGAACTGATGTCTTATTGCTTCAACCATTGGATAGCTAACACACAAAAGCCCCTTATCTTGAGAATCATTAAAATGTTCTAACATTTCTTGCAAGTGCTCATCGTTCGCATTAGAACAATGACAGTCATAATCGAAAAATAAGTATATATCACTAATTTCGTCGTAATCTTCAATATCTAAGACATCTTGGTCTGTTTGTGTAATAACTTGCTTCTTTTTGATTTCTTCAACAATTACGTCATACATCTCTATATAAGGGTCATCCTTAATTTTTGTGTATAGTTGATAAATGTTACAACCATAAGATGCCCTTAGTAATGAGTTTGATTCTTCATTTATAAAAAATCTGGCTAGGTTGTTTGCGATATTGGGTTCTGTTTTACGCCCTTCAAAAATAAAAAGTACCGTACTACTCATCAAAAGCACCTGAACGATACATTTTTTCTAAGTTGTGACCCTTTCTGATCTCACGATTACTTAGCTTATGTAGTGGAACTAGTTGTTGATTCTTCAATTCAAAGTAGCAGTCGGGTCTAAGCACGTTGTTAGACATCAAGCTGATGTTATGTGTGGTAATTATAGATTGACAGTCTAGTTTTGAAATCAAATCTACGACTCTTTTGGACAAAGAGAAGTGGTAATAAGCATCAAACTCATCAATGTATGCAAAAGAAATCTTTCCGGAAAGAAGCTTTAGATACCAAAAATAGAATATACCAAGTGACAATGTACCTGTGGATGCAACCAGTGAAAATTGAATATTTCTTCCATCGAAGACGAATTCAATAAATTCTTGCCCCGGTGGGCCTGACTTTTGGAGCTTACACTCTACACCTGACTCATTTAAAAACTTCTCAAAATCTTCTAACTTATCTTGTTCAATAATAGTCTGAGATATGCGTTTTGAATCAACAGGTTGCCCGTGATAATCCTTCATCCTACTTAGAGTTCTGAAGAATATCATTCCTTCAACAAACTCCATGAACTTGAAAAAAGTATCATTAATAGTACTTTTATCTAGCAAGGCATTCGAATTAACATATCTAACAGCTGAGACTTTGCGCTCTGTAAAATCATCTTTTAAACTATCATCACCATCAAAGTCATACTTAGCAATATTAGATTTCCTTCTATCAATATCTATAACCTTCCTACCATCAATAAAGAGCTCTTCATAGATAGCAGCATCACAGGCCTCTTTGCCGTATTTATATACGACATCAACGCCATCAATAGAAAATTCATATACGAATTCAGCTAGAGGGAGTGAAGTAAGAGCGCTTATATAATTTGAACGAAGTGAATCCATTATCGTGGGATCGGTGAGATGGCAAGTTATATCTAAAAGAGCTAAGCCCACATTAGATTTCCCTTGCCCGTTTTTCCCATAAATCATGGAATGCTTAATAGTATTATCTACAACAACATGAGTGTTGAATTCAAAAGCTCTATCTGTCTTGAGGTCGAGTTCAAACCAATCACTAAAGTTTCTAAAGTTTTTGACCGCTAATTTTTTAAGCATATTGATGAACCAGTATTAAGTGTTTACGAAACTATAGCATGCTTTGATAGTGCCGTAAAAAAATTACGGCAGTAGGTTAAGCAGACGCTGATAGATAGGTCGAATTTACCCCCGTGATACAACACGGGGGTTGCCCCCATCTTCCGCGCTCGTCGTCCTCAGTCTTCGTCCTCCTTGCTTGTCATCAGGGGAACCCATCATTTAGTGACGCGATTAGAGCACCAGTAAAACTATAACCACCAATTAACACTCAACAAAGCCTGTCCAAGTTTTAAGAGCGCCTAGCAAGATGAAGGGTTTTCGTTTGTCTCTCGAACGCCAGCTGCGCTTCGCTGATTATCGCTCATCAAGCTGAATCGACCCCTTAACATGATCATGTTCGCTTATCCCTGCGGGGCTTTTCCGTTCGTTGACCCAAAGCGCCTAAGAACCCGACCGACAACAGCGCAAACCAAGTCATAAAAAAACAGTGCGCCTAGAACACCGATAAACCCATAGATAGCAAAAGCCTGAGCAATCATTGCGATTTGGTCAGCCGTTAACGTGACACTTTCCATTTAATACCCCTATACAAAATTTAGTTGTTGCCCTTAAAACAAATTCACATCAGCTCGTTTTAATTCTGGCTCGTCTGACAGAGCCTCATGAGGCTTGCACGTTATCAATTTGGTTAACTGGCCTCTGTTGAGTTTCAGTAGGCAATCGTCAATAACATCGTAGGTCACATCGTAAGCCCTTAGATAATTCTGATTAAGGCTATAAACCCCATCGGATGCGACTATCTCAATACTGACATGACGTTCAATTTTCTTTGGCTTGATAGCGAAATTAACACCCGTTACAAATGCCTTTTGGATACCGTCAAACGGTAAGATATCCGCTATAGAAATACTCGAAACATCATCATTGTTATCAGCTTGATTGCTATTCCCACCATCAGATACACCGCTAGCACCTTGACCGCTTTCTTGAGCTTTTGAGCTGTCTTTCCCAGTAGGGGAATCTTGATATTGTGGCGTTTCCGCTTCCTGAACTTCCTCAGTAGAATCAAAAACGCGATTGGATATTTCATTGGCCATGTACCCCAAACAACTAATAAAAAGTAAAAACACTGCAATCACTTTAGGACTGCGATAAAGCGTATTCATAGCTCCGGCTTGCTTGGCTATGCCTGTTCCCGTTGACTTATAAAGTAGAAAAGCATCCAACGGTA
This sequence comes from Vibrio sp. 1F263, assembly GCF_041439035.1. Classification (NCBI taxonomy): domain Bacteria; kingdom Pseudomonadati; phylum Pseudomonadota; class Gammaproteobacteria; order Vibrionales; family Vibrionaceae; genus Vibrio; species Vibrio sp. 1F263. Next base: position 53,353 of record NZ_JBGONI010000009.1, read on the forward strand.
TTTTTTGCGTGGTGGTGTTAACGTCTTTGGATTTTGGAATAACTGGAGTCGATACCGATTTGTCGTGCTTCCATATTAATGGTTTGCGTTTAGTCCAAAAAAATTGGTCACGTCCCTTGTGATAAAAGTTCTGCTCACCACATGCTTTGATGCCCGTATCAATCTGTTTCCAATCAGGCGAAAGCAATTCAATATCCCAGTTATATTTCCTATGACGCATGAATCCCTCATTGAAAGTATGAGGATAGATAATGCGCCCCTGGTCATCGTATTCAGCGACTCCGCGGTCGTCAGTTTCCGATTCGTTTAGCTGTTCCATATCAGCAGGCGTATAGCGAGAATAAAAAAAGGATAGGTAAGACTCGGGTAATAGACCGTCTTGGCCGTCGTTCTTGGTGATGAAGTCCTCGACAGGTTTGTAGGTCACTTTCTTCATATCAAAACCAATGTTCTTGGAATAGATATCCTGACACTCATCGATAACAATCAAAGCACCAATAGGGCACCAACAGAAAAAGTGCGTCCATAGATGAACACCTGCCGAGTCCCTAGACGAGATACGAAACAGTTTTGATGTAGTAGGGAACTCAACACCAAAACGCTCTTGTATGACATTTAATGGTTGCATGCCCTCTATATTCGTCACGACAACCTTACCCGCCTTGAGAGCTCGATAGATTGAGAAGTAGGCCGTGTATGCGGACTTGTATGAGCCGTTTGCTCCGGTTCTTATTGTGATAGCCATGCGTTACCTCGTCATTCTCATTACAAAGCCCGTCGTGAAGAAGTTCGCCACAATGGAAAGCCCTTGAGGAATGCCAAACTTAAAGGCATAAAAGCGAATCTCAGACGGCATAGCGTTAAACGTTGCGGCTAACAAATCGTTAAAACCTATCTCCTGCAATAACATCTGTGCAGTGACGTAAGACATCTTTATAAATTCTATTTGTCCGGCTATTTTCATTTTCAAATAAAACAACTGAATGTAAGAGAAGATATTCGAAAAGATATAAGGCAGCGATTTGATGAAATCGACAACGACTTGAAATTGAGTTGAAACCCAATCAAAGAAAGCAAATATAGTATCCATTAATTAGACCCCATCATTTTGATACCGATAAGAACGAAGATGAAAAGAACGATAGCTTTTATGATTTCGGCGTTGTCTAAAAGGGCAGAGAGAACGCCAGTTTTGAATGACTGTTTGTGACCAGCAACAGTAAGGTCTAATTGATGCTCGACATATTTCCCGTCTTTGAATGCTTTGGTGTCGATAGAGAATAAGGTTTTAAATTGCTCCGTTTCGGTCTTGTAATTCTCCTTTAGAACCTCGATTTCTGCGGTGATATCTTTGAATGAATCCGCATCAAAAATAAACCCACCCATAAAATCGTCAGTAACCACAGGAGCCGAGAAAGCACTATCAGCCCCTAGTAAATCTCGAATGCCTTTTATCGCGTCTTTGGTTGCATCATCGAGGCCGCCCATACCGTCTATTTTGTCTGAAAGCCCATCAATTTTCCCTGATAGCTCAGAGCCGGATTGTTCTATTTTGGAAGATAGCCCCGTTGTCGAATCTTCTATGCTCGTTTTCAACTTAGAAACAGCATTGTCTATGTTGGTTTCATTGCGTTTATCTTGATTGTCCATTTTGTCACTTAGGAAACTACGCAACGCAACAAAGTCTTGAGAGATGGAATCATCAAGCGTGCTAAGAGCTCGATTCAAACGCATGAACTCGCGACCAGTTGCTTGTGTTGTTTTCCTTTGAGAGCTTTTTACTTGGTCGATTACTTCCTTTTTTGCATCTGCGAGGTTGTAATCAACATCTTCCACTTTTAAGGTCAAATCTTGAATGAGTTCAGTGTTCATTTGTGCGGAAGCTGCTTTGGCTAAAAAGAGATCTTGTCTTTGAGTTAATCCGGTATCGATGGAGTCGATAGCCTTAATAATCTTGTTGGTTTCTAGCTGTTGTTTCGCTGCTATAGAGGCCGGAATACCATCGATAGCACCAATGATTTTATTGTCTACAAGGTCAGTCAACAGGTCATCAGAGCGTTTAGCTTTATCAACTAGACTGGCCTCAGTTTTGGTCACCTTATCAACCATTTGAGATAACGCACTTCTAATGCTGTAGTTAACGTTCTCAACATCAGATTTTGATGCGCTTTTTGAAACCAAATCTTTGACTACTTTGGTTAGCTCCCTGTTTGTAACCGAAACTTTTTCAGAAGCTTTAGCAAGATTTAACATTGGAGTACACGTGTGGTCAGGAGCACCGGAAGGGCATCGAAGGTCATATTTGATTACCTCTGTACTCTCTAACGTATCGAGGTAAGGCTCTAATTTATCAGGGACATTGTTGTTGTTTTTATCTTCTAGAGTGTTATCAGACTTGTTTGGGTTTTTATCTACGCCATTGGGGATTCCATCACCGTCCCAATCTTCATCAACGTCAAGAATGCCATTCATATTATGGTCACCCTCCCACGGATAAAGCTTAGGCGTACCGCCAGTAAAATGATTACGGCGAGTACATTCTTTACCCGTAAATCTAAACTTAGTTTGCCAAAACTGAAAATCAGGTGAATCAGTAGAAATAGCGATAACTGCTTTTTCCATGCCGCAATAAATAGGAGCACCAAGAGCACCGTAACAATACCCTGTTGGTTGCTCACCGTAGATATAGGCATCCCAACTAACCGTACGGTTAGAACCCTTTAAAACTTCGCAAGCACTAACACAAACACCGCCACTATCGACAGAGCCTGCAGGACAATCCAAAGCATAGGATTTTGTTACGAAAATCAAGCAAGAGGTCATAAAAAAGAGAATGCGTAGAAGTGCGTTAATGGCTGTTTTCATAATCAAAACCTAGATATAAAAAAGCCCCCGTTAGGAGGCATTAATACCCGTATATACACCGTATATAAAGGATGAGGCCATAGACACACCCAAGAGGATGGTTACGACTTCAGAAACGAGTACAGCCATTAGCCGCGCATAGCTCCCATGATAGCTTTAAGGCCAAAGCCAAGCGCACCAAGGCCAATCAAACCAACCACAACCAGACCGTAGTTAGCTTGACCAGAAGTGACCGCGCCATTGATAGCGGTTTGAACGGGTGTAGCGTCGGCCATTGAAGCACCAGAAAGAACAACAGTAGATAGAGCGATTAAACGAGTTTTCATGTTTTTCATAGTATTACCTATAGATTGTTTTAAAAAATGTACTCAGCCTTTGCCGAGTGTTTTGAGTATTCGTCCAAGTACATGACCTGAAACGAATGAAAGTAAAATCCATCCCGAAACGGTGGTGTAGAGCTCCGTATCGATATTGAGGGATTGTGGTGTTGACACTAAATTGTTGTATTCAGTGTCAGTAAGCATGACGAGCTTGCAGTCAAAGTCGGTTGACGTTCTTAGATAACCTTGCTGAGTTGTCGTGATGCAGTTCATTGATTAAGCCTTGTTAACTTTCATGAAGTTATCAAAGTGCTTTTTGATTTCTTCATCGACAGGAACAAGCTTGTTGACCAAGATATCTAGTGGGTCATTTGGGTTAGCACCAAAGCTGAGTTCGTATTCACGGTTAGCAACAAATGCGCGTGATTGGATAAGCTGACGCGCATACTCAACATCGATTTTCAATGCTTGTTTGTTGTAAGGAATATCAGTAGAGAAACCGATACCCGTTTGCTGAAACTTCTCGTTGTCGACTTCTTCTACAGCACGTAGAACAGACAGCTCAGCGAACTCCATGTTTGATTTAGGGAAACGCTTGATAGCAATACCAGTTATTGTAGGCATATTCTTGACTCCAAAATTTCGATTTTCTGTTTAGTGTATTCGTCAGGAATGCCCAACGAGGTTTCAAAGTTTGCACGTCTATGATGCGTAGGAATGAGCATTCCAAAGGCTTCACCCAAATCACCTTCAGTCATAGCAACAACTTCAGATAGAGCTTTACCACATTGACGACGAACCCAAGCGATACGAGCGAAGAACTCAAGACCTGCTTTTTTCTTGTTGAGTTCAAGCTTCATTGGTTCAGCAGGGTCGATACTGGCCGAGAAATCACAGAGACCAGCAAAGGCCGAAGCAGGCGAGGCGAGTAGTGATAAATCGCACTTCTTCAGTTCCACTTCGTTGCGGTACCAAATCACTTCAGGGTCAGCGATGTTTTGCTCGAACTTCTTGTTGTACACACGCCAGTAGATTGCAGAGGTACGAGAGCCAACAAGAACGGCTTCCTCTGATAATTCACCGGATTGTGAAACGCGCTTATGAGGAACCATTGTCGGACCACGTCCACGAGAAGCAGTGCGAAATGCTCCCTCATAAAAACATTTCTCAGCATACTTACAGTCAAAGATTCCGGTGTAGTCATCCACGCAAAGGTCTAAACGGGCGAGGCGAGTGATACCCAAAAGTGATAACCACCAGTGCACCTTCTTGTGTGTGGTGAAGTCGAACAACTTAGCGCAACCAGTACCATTGATTTGCACGTAAACCGTATCGTTGTTACCGCCAACACCAACCAAACCACACTCAACCGTTCCCGTTGAATCGTAAATCACCATTGAATCTTCATAGCCATGTAAGCCACGGCCACGCATAGGAGATATGCGGAAGTTAAAGACTTTAGACATGAACTCATCAAACCTATCGGCTAAAACCTTACGGCATTTGTTACGGTGTGACTCAATTGACTTATCAATGGCTTCTGGTGAGTTAAGGCGACCATTAACGCTTCGCTTTTTAAACTCAGGAAACTGCATATTGATAAAGTCTTGTTCGTTCGAGTTGTCCAAGTGTCTAAGTGAGCCGTACGAAAACGAAAAGGCTAGGTGATCAACTTGTACCGGACGAATCTCGTCATGGAACTTATGTGGTTTTTTAGATGGCATGGAACACACCCTTAACCAAAAGCTCTTGGTAGTTATCATCCGTGATTTCGACAATCTGAAATGACACCATGCCGTAGTGAGCTTCCATGAACTGGAAGAAATCACGCGGAGTCTTGAAGAAGTTATGACCCCACGGGAAATAGGCGTTGATGCCGTGATTGGGTTCGTTGTCGAAGTAGATTGAATCCATGATTAAAGCACCTCCAACAATTTAGCTTTAGGTGAAGTTAATTCGTCATAAGCTCGTTGCAGTTCTGAAGCTTCACAAATATCAATCTGACCATCATCTGACATCAAAGCAGCTGCCAGTACTTTGATTTCCTCAACCTCAAGAGAACCGGCAACAATCTCCGAATAAGTTTTATTTGAAACCTCGAAACTACAAAATTTTGACTTTGCAAAATCAACAGAGACATCAAATAGGAAAGTAAAATAAAGAAAAGCAACGCAGAAGATATAAAGCTCGACTTTGCATTTAAGCAAAAATGAAAGGACAGGTTTCATGATTAAAGACCGACAACGTAAGAAACTTGAGCCAAAGGCCATGAGTTTTGTAAACGTTCAACAATGCTGTGAGCATCTGATTCAGAAAGGAATTTACTGTGAAAATGTTGAGCTGTGGTAATCACAAAAGGCTTACCATGAGCTGAAGTGCCAAAACCTGCAAAGTAACGAGGTAGACACCCAGAAACTAATAGAACATTAACCATAACAACCACCTTGACTGATTATTGAGAATTGGGATTGACGGTCTAAGCCGAGCTATAAGCGTCAAGGGCAAACAGCCCAAACCTAGACAGTCAAAATACTGGAACAAGTAAACTTGATTCGTTGAGGAAGATTATAGGCACGAAAAGTTGTGCCTGTTAAGCACGGAAAATCATGCCTAATCAGCTAGAATGTAGCTAAAGGGAGAATGTCTTATGTATCAAAATGAACTGTTAGATGCCTACAAAAAGGCGCAAAACTACGTACAAGATAAGCAGATTGCACATGATTTGAATCTGCCGAGACAACGGATTGGTGAAATGCGAAAAGGAACTCGTTATATATCTGATTCTGAAGCAGTTTTTCTAGCAGAAAGCGCAGGTATTGACCCTGAGATGGCTTTGTTAGGTTGTCACGTTGACCGCAACGAAAATCCAGAGATTAAACAGCTATGGGAACACATAGCAAAAAAGTGCAACGGGCTAGGATTAAAAGCGATTTCAATGACTTGCGCGGGATTCGCGTTGATGGCGACCACCCCAGTTGATCCCACGATTCAGTGCGTATTATGTATATTATGTTAAATTGGTTTCGATGTTTATAAGGCAGGTATCTTTGTGTGATGCCCTGCCTCTTGTTTGACTACCAAACTGACGTTCTATTTAACAGTAAGTCTATTTACCATAAAATACCTAATAAACATATTTCCTAATCTTCGATTAAGAATACGTTTATTAGACTTCAAGCATTAACCTATCAATTGCTTCAATGATCTCTTTGGTTCTTACAGGTTTGGTAATGAAATCATTCATACCGACATCTAAACAAGAAAATTTATCTTCTACTGATGTGTGTGCCGTTAGCGCGACGATTGGTGTTTTGATGTTTGCGTCTCTCATGTATTTGGTTGTGGTTATTCCGTCCATGACTGGCATCGACACATCCATCAAGATAATGTCTATCGGATCATTACCTCTTTCTACAAAGCCAATGGCTTCTTCACCGTTGCTTGCGATGAAAACTTCGTGGCCTTGCCGCGCAAGGATCAATTGAATCACCATCTGATTGGTTGGGTTGTCTTCAACAACTAACACTGAATAACGGGTTCTTGGAACTTGCGAGTATTTATCTTCTGCAGCATGATCTTGATTGTTCGTCACTCTCGTTAGGACTGGTAACTGCACTTCAAATTTCGAGCCTTTTCCTGGCTCACTCTCGACCGATATACGCCCGCGCATCAGTTCTACTAGTCGTTTTGTTATTGCTAAACCTAAGCCGGTGCCACCAAACCTACGTGTGATTGTGCTATCGGCTTGCACGAATGGACTGAATAACGACGAAAGTTGCTGTGAGCTGATGCCAATTCCGGTGTCTTCTACGCTAATACGGAATGAACTGTGCTGGTATGTAATAGAAACATGTACATGCCCGTGTTCAGTGAACTTTATTGCGTTACCAATGAGATTAAAAAGGATCTGTGCTAAGCGACTTGGGTCGATGTAATGTAGTTCACCTTCTGGAATGTCGCTAGTTAGAGTTAATGACAACCCTTTATCGTCTGCTATCTTCTTTTGTTCAGATAAAACAAAAGTTACAGTGTCTCTTGCATTGCTCCATTGAGGAGCCAACGAGAAGCATCCAGACTCAATCTTTGAAAAATCCAATACATCACTGATGATCGCCAATAGGAGTTCAGATGATGTACTCATATTTAACAATATAGACTGTTGTTCATCATTCAGCGGCGTGGACTTTAGCGTGTCGATTAAGCCTATGGTAGCGTTTAGCGGCGTTCTTAACTCATGACTCATCATTGCTAAGAATTCAGATTTGGCTTTGTTGGCTCTTTCTGCGTCTTTTCTTGCTGCTACGAGTTCTGCTGTACGTTCTCGGACTGTCGCTTCAAGTTTTTCTTTGTTTTCAATATCGAAAACAGCACGCTCAATCAGTGGTCGAAATCGGTTTAGAGTGGCTTTGGTTTCAATACTAAAGTGTTTGGTATTGGAATGGATAAAGATGATAACGGATTGTGTTAGCCCGCTATCAATACCAGTAATCAGTACAGAGTTAATTTGGTCTAGGATAATGGGATGCAAAGTGCTGAATTCACCCAGAGATTTGGGTTCAAAAAGAATGGCACATTCTCCATTAATGACTCGCGATAGCTTGCCACAATCTGTCCAATTCATTTGTTCGAATACTTTGTTATTGGTTAACAGGGTTTTGAAACTACCTTCATTCCCTACTCTTGATACCACAATAAAATCATCAAACTTTATGTATTTTTTGAGTGCGAATTCGAGACTAGAAAATATTTCAGATATGTTACTCGCCTTACTGATCGCAGAGATAGTCGATAGGATCACCCTATTCTCTTCAGCTAATTTACGTTCACGGACCTTTAGTTTTTGCAGTTCAATACGAGCTTCTTGCAGCGCTTCTTGGTCTTCAGTATCCATTACTTTTTCAGCCTATAAAACGTTGCAGACGATACCATCAAATTTCCGTGCGCATTTTCACCACCAGAGAGTCTGCCTTGCTCACCAAACGTAAATGGACATATGTATGGAAGCCCACCAAGTGCGTGATTGATTTGGTCACAAACCTCATCCATATCTTGTTTTAGGTGCAGCATTGGTCCTGCACAGAATATGTTGATCGCCCCTAATTTTTCTTCAAGATCCATATCATTATAGTAAGACGAATGAATGATGTTAGCGGCACGACTTATAAGTTGTTGCTTAGAGCCTTGCATCAAATAGATGGTGTCACCTTCATTGATATCAGTGAACAACTCGATACCGTTACACTCAGTTTCTCTGATCGAATGCGATAACTTGAAATATGGGTAGTCGTAAGAAGAGCCGACCTTTCGGCCTAATGGATAAACTGTCGACTTTTCAAAAATATACCCATCATCACTGCCACCTAAATGAAAATTAGTCCATTCATTATAAACGGTGGTCGCAGGCCTATGGTCGATCTCTAACAATATTCGATTTCTTACTTTGGTGACGGTGCCTGAATACTGAGTGGGTGTATGACCGGCGCTAAAAGATGAATAGATGGATTGTGACGCAAAAAACACCGTTAAAGAGACGCCATTAATAGCAAGAGCTTCTTCGGTAAAGATACTCCAATTTCCAGACACTTGATTGTCTGCTGCGCTTCCACCAATAATCGGCACCTCTGTGCCAAATTTGTTATCGATGGCCGCCATCACCTTCTCTTCATTTCCTGGGGTGGAATGGAGCAAGATAAGATCGGGTATTTCACCTTCTCGGTTGGCGTTCTTTAATGCTTTATCGATGGCGCTGAATGTACTACGGTCTATGGAATCGCCAAAGTGACTGATGCCGGTACCGTAGGCATTGATCCCGGAATCATAGATGATGAGTATCCCAATCACAGGGCCTGAATGGAATCCTGTTTCGGTCATAATACCGTGACAAGTGGTGCAGCCATGTATTGGTGTATTCGGGAGCGCATCTACCAAATATCTCTGCACAGCAAGTGTGGAGTACTCTTCGGTGCAGTAGCAGATAAGACAGGCAATATCGTCAGGGTTTGCCACCCCACTGAGCAGCTCATCTACTGCGATTTTATCGTCTAGGGAATAAGAGACTTTTGATAGAAATTTCATAGATCTCGGAAGATTTTATTAATGCTCTCTTTATAACACTTTTATACAATCTATTTCACTGACTTAGTACATATTTCTATCAAAAGAATTGAGGTGAGACTAACTTGTTACTGTGTTATTCCTTAGAAAGGTTTACAGAAAGTGTGGCTATCTGTTGTGGAAATGTAACCGTTATTGAGGAGTTCTGAGCGTTCGTTCGTAACAGCCAAATTGATGCCCCTTTTTCTTCTAGAGTTCCGCTCTCATTATAGTTAATGATAAATTTACCAGTTTTAGATGTTTCGATCGAATACCCTAGGTTATCACCCGAAATTAAAACATTATGTTTATCAATAGTAATTTGGCAAGGTTTAGAAATTATACAGTTTACTGTTTCGTCATTGTCGTATGTCACTGTTCTCCAAGTAAATGCAGCTATTAAAATAACCAACATGACGATAATTTGAACAAGCCTGCCCTTTGTTAGCTTTTGTGCCGCCATTATAATCTTTACTCCTTGTTACAAAGTTCAAAGTTTTTAAATAAAAATCCAATTCCAGACCAAGCGTAAGGTTACTACTCTGTCATTGATTTGTTAATTCAAGTATAGTGTCGCGTTGAAAATGCCACTTTTTTTTAAAATCAGCAAGTGGAAATAAAGCTCTGAATAGGCTGAATTTCCTTTTCTAATTTGGGTGGCATTACGACGTGAGTCGTGTTGGAAGTAAAGTGTAGTAAATAAGAAATTGGAAGCATGCAAATGAGCCAAGAAAAGCAGCTTGAACAAAACTACAACTATACGGTCGTCCGTCAATTTACCCTCGTTACAATTTTGTGGGGTATTGTCGGTATGGGCGTTGGTGTTTTGATTGCCGCTCAATTAGTTTGGCCACAGCTAAACTTTGATACGCCGTGGCTGACGTACAGTCGTTTACGTCCCCTGCATACTAATGCGGTTATTTTTGCGTTCGGTACAAGTGCGCTGTTTGCAACATCATATTATGTTGTGCAACGTACCTGTCAGACGCGTCTCTTTGGTGGCCCTCTCGTAGCCTTTACCTTTTGGGGTTGGCAAGCGATTATCCTGTCCGCTGCAATTACTTTACCGTTAGGTTTAACCTCTGGTAAAGAATACGCAGAACTTGAATGGCCAATCGATATTGCTATTACTCTTGTGTGGGTAGCTTATGCGGTCGTGTTCTTCGGAACCATGATTAAGCGTAAGACATCGCACATTTATGTAGCTAACTGGTTCTTCGGAGCCTTCATCATCACGGTTGCCGTGTTGCACATCGTTAACAGCCTGGCTGTTCCTGTATCTGCGTTTAAATCGTACTCGATTTATTCCGGAGCGATCGATGCAATGGTGCAATGGTGGTACGGACACAATGCGGTAGGCTTCCTATTGACAGCTGGTTTCCTAGGTATGATGTATTACTTCGTTCCTAAACAAGCTGGTCGCCCTGTTTACTCTTACCGTTTGTCGATTGTTCACTTCTGGGCTCTTGTGTCTCTGTATATTTGGGCTGGTCCTCACCACCTACACTACACAGCACTTCCAGACTGGACTCAGTCTCTAGGTATGGTTATGTCTTTGGTTCTGTTTGCTCCATCTTGGGGTGGCATGATCAACGGTATTATGACTCTATCTGGTGCGTGGCATAAGCTACGCTACGACCCTATCCTACGTTTCCTAATCGTTTCTCTATCATTCTACGGCATGTCGACTTTCGAAGGCCCAATGATGGCAATCAAAACGGTTAACGCACTATCTCACTACACGGACTGGACTATCGGTCACGTTCACTCTGGTGCGCTAGGTTGGGTAGCGATGGTTTCTATCGGTTCGGTTTACCACTTAGTTCCTAAACTATTTGGTCAAGAGCGTATGTACTCTGTATCTCTAATCAATGTTCACTTCTGGTTAGCAACGATTGGTACGGTTTTCTACATTGTTGCAATGTGGATCTCTGGTGTGATGCAAGGTCTGATGTGGCGTGCAGTTAACTCTGACGGTACATTAACTTACAGCTTCGTTGAATCTGTAGAAGCATCTTACCCGTTCTACTTTGTACGTTTCTTAGGGGGCTTCATCTTCCTATCTGGTATGTTCTTACTGGCATACAACACGTACAAAACTGTTTCTGCACCTAAAGATAGCCTTAAAGCTATCCCTCAACCGGCTTAAGGAGATTTAGAATGAGCTCAAATTCAAATAATCGCCATGAGTTGGTAGAGAAGAACGTTGGCCTACTGGCGATCTTGATCGTTATTGCTATCAGTTTTGGTGCTTTAGTAGAAATTACCCCTCTTATTTTCCAAAAGCAGACGACTGAACCTGTAGAAAACCTACGCGTTTACTCTGCTTTGGAAATGGAAGGTCGTGATATTTATATCCGCGAAGGTTGTAACGTATGTCACAGCCAAATGATTCGTCCTTTCCGATCTGAAACTGAACGTTACGGTCACTACTCTGTAGCGGGCGAAAGCGTTTGGGAACACCCATTCTTATGGGGTTCTAAGCGTACTGGTCCAGATCTAGCGCGTGTTGGTGAACGTTACTCTGATGAGTGGCACCGTGTTCATCTTATCGACCCTCGTGAACTTGTTCCTGAATCAAACATGCCTGGTTTCCCATGGCTTGCTGAGAATGTACTTGATGGCAAATTGACTCAACAGAAGCTTGAACTCTTCCGTAATCAATTTGGTGTTCCTTACACAGACGAACAAATTGCTAACGCTAAACAAGATGTTGAAGGAAAAACAGAGATGGATGCAATCATCGCTTACCTTCAATCGCTTGGCCACGCAATGAAATAAGGAATAATTATGGACATTATTACATTTCAAAGTGTTTGGACTGTTACTGTTTTTGCTTGCTTCATCGGCATCGTTTGGTGGGCATACGGCAAGAATCGTAAATCACGTTTCGACGAAGATGCGAACCTAGTGTTTGCAGACGACGAGCCGGCAACAAGTTCTAAAAATCAAGGAGTGACAAAGTAATGAGTACATTCTGGAGTATCTGGGTTAGTGCGATTACGATTGGTACCCTAATTGGTTGTGCTGTCTTGCTTCGTTGGTGTTTTAAAGATCGAACTGGCGTAGAAGAAGGTCATGATATGGGCCATGAATACGATGGTATTCGTGAGCTTAATAACCCACTACCAAAATGGTGGACATACCTTTTCATCAGTACGATTGTGTTTGCAGCGGTTTACCTTGCTCTTTACCCTGGCCTTGGCAATTTTAAAGGTCTACTAGGGTGGACAAGTTCAAACCAAGAAGTTCGTAGTATTGAAGAGTCTCGCTCTTCGATTGCTGCGGCTCAAGCGAACAAGCAGTTAGACGAGTACGCGAAAGAGCTTGATGACGCCAACACCTATTTTGGTGAAGCATTCAAAAAGCTAGCTCACGACGAAAATGGTTTACGTTCTGTCCCTGACATTGCATCAGATGCTGACGCAATTAAAGTGGGCCAACGTTTATTCTTGCAAAACTGTTCTCAGTGTCACGGCTCTGATGCTCGTGGTCAAAAAGGTTTTCCTAACCTAACTGATGACGCATGGCTATATGGTGGTGAACCACAAGCTATCGTGACAACAATCATGCATGGTCGTGTTGGCCAAATGCCTGGCTGGAAAGATGCACTTGGTGAGCAAGGCGTTAAAGAAGTGGTTAGCTACACGCTTAGCCTTTCTGGACGTAGTGTGAATGCTCGTGAAGCTGAAGCTGGTAAAGCACGCTTTGTTGTATGTGCTGCATGTCACGGTACAGATGGTAAGGGTAACCCTGCTGTAGGTGCACCTGACCTGACCGACCGCGACTGGTTGTTTGGCGACTCTCGCGCTGCTGTGACGGAAACAGTAATGTACGGACGCTCTGGCGTGATGCCTGCTTGGAAAGACATTCTAGGCGAGGATAAAGTACAACTGATTTCATCATACGTGTGGAGCTTAAGCAACTCGGATAATAAGTAACATTTCAATAACAGCCTCTTTCTAAGAGGCTGTCTTTCCTTTATTTTATAACCCCTTCTTTTTATTCTTTTTTGAGATCTTTTTTATGGTAAAGCCTTGGTATAAACAGTTTTGGCCGTGGTTCTTAATCGCGTTGCCAGCGACAGTAGTTATTTGGACCATCATGACGGTTATTGTGTTCACACAGAACTCTGTAGACCTAGTGACTGAGGATTACTATAAAAAAGGAAAAGGCATTAATGTCGACATTTCAAAAGTAAATATTGCAAAGGAACTCGGCCTTTCAGCTTCAGTTAACGAGAAAGGTAATTCAGTTATCATTACTCTTGAGAAAGGTAAACTCGATCACTTCCCTGCGATTAACGCAATGTTTGTTCACAGAACACTGCCTGACCGCGATTTTACTCAACTACTGACAGCGGATGCGAAAGGCAACTACACCATGACTTTGGATCACGAAATGCAAGGACCATGGTTTATTGAGCTTTCTCCGCATGATTCTGAATGGTTAGTGCAAGGTCGCATGAACTTCCCTATTGATACTCCTACTCAACTAACGAATTAAAGCTTATGTGTGAATCCTGTTATCACTGCGGTGAAGATGTACCAGCGGAAACGGATTTTAAAGTAGAAATTTTAGGATCGGTTCGTCCGATGTGTTGTCCGGGTTGCGAAACCGTAGCCCAGACAATCATAGATAGCGGTTTGGTCTCTTATTACCAATACCGTACTGCTCCGGCTGAAAAAGCCGATCTGGTGCCAGAGCAACTTCTGGCTCTCAGTCACTATGACAATGAAGATGTTCAATTGGAGTTTGTCCGTAACTCCGAAAACGTCTCTGAGGTGACATTGTCACTAGATGGTGTCTCTTGTGCGGCTTGTGCTTGGCTTATTGAGAAGCAAGTTTCTTCAAAGCTTGGCGTTGTGAGTATTCGTGTTAATACCACGACCAACCGCGCTTTGCTTAGTTGGGACAACACTCAGGCTAAACTAAGCGAGTTGCTATCCGCGATTCATAGGTTGGGCTACAAAGCTGCACCATTCGAGGCTGACCAACAAGAAGCCGCTTATCATCGTTCGATGAAAAACTACCTTTATCGTCTTGGTGTCGCGGGTTTAGCGACTATGCAAGTTATGATGCTAGCGGTGGCGCTTTATCTCGAAGTTTTTGGCAGCCTTGAGCCGGAATTCAAAAGCTACTTTCGTTGGGTGAGTTTGATCTTCGCAACGCCTGTACTGCTCTACTCAGCATTACCGTTCTATATTAACGCTTGGCGTAGTATTAAAGGCCGAACCTTGGGCATGGATGTTCCTGTGTCGATCGCTCTATTGTTTGCCTATGTTGCGAGTTTAGTGGCAACGGTGACAGAGCAAGGCGAAGTGTTCTTTGAATCTATCTCGATGTTCACCTTCTTCTTGTTGCTTGGTCGTTTCCTTGAGATGCGCGCGCGTCGTAAAGCGGCAGCAGCTAGTGGTAACCTGCTTAAGCTAGTTCCAGCTATGGCGACAACATTAGACGGTGAACAAGTTCCAGTTAAAACATTGAAAGTCGGCGACCAGATTCGGGTTCTACCCGGTGAGCATATCCCTGCGGATGGTAAAGTACTGTCTGGTAGAGTTCATATTGATGAATCGATGCTGACTGGCGAATCGATTCATGTGGTTAAGAATGAAGGCGATACCGTATTTGCTGGTACATTGAATGGTGATGAATCGTTTGAATTGGAAGTGATGACGTCTAAAGCTGATTCCGTGATTTCCAATATCGTTCGCCTTCAGGATGAAGCGCAGCTGTCTAAGCCTCGCATCGCTGAGATTGCCGATGTGGTTGCTCGATACTTTGTTGCTGTGATTCTGGTTATCTCGTTCGGCACTTGGTTTTACTGGCACCAAACACGTCCAGAAGATGCTTTCTGGATTATGCTCTCGGTACTTGTTGCGACATGTCCTTGTGCTCTATCGCTTGCAACACCGACAGCCATCACCTGCTCAACTTCTCGTATGGGTAATTTCGGTATCTTGCTGCGCAAAGGCCATGTGTTTGAAACTTTGTGCAAAGTGAATCACTTGATCATAGATAAAACAGGCACGTTGACCGAGGGTGATATTCGTATCAGCCAAGTTGAAACCTTCGCAGAACTTGATAAAGACACCTGTTTGAAAGTAGCGGCGAGCCTAGAGCAACATGCTAACCACCCTATCGCGAAAGCGTTCAAGACTCATCTTTCTGATGATATCGAAGTAGAGTCTGTCAATAACGTAATTGGCTCTGGTATCACTGGTGAGTGGAATGGACAAGAAGTCGCTATCGGCAGCAGTGAATTCATTCTTGGTGATGCACAAACATCGGAAAGCAATGGTATTTACTTGTCGATGTCTGGTCGACATACCGCAACATTCACTTATGAAGACCCGATTCGTAAAGAAAGTATTGAGTTCATTAAGCAATTCAAAGAAGCGGGAATCAAAACCACGCTGCTGACTGGCGATTCTTTGATTAACGCGAAACCTGTTGCTGAAGAGATCGGCATTACTGACATTGTTGCTAACGCGAAGCCGGAAGATAAACTGGCTTATTTAAACTCTAGAGACGCTAGTGACATCACCATGATGGTTGGTGACGGTATTAACGATGCGCCTATTCTTGCAGGTGCACACCTTTCGGTTGCTATGGGCGGCGGTACCGACGTGGCGAAAGCCTCAGCGGATATGGTGTTATTGGGTGACAAACTCGATAGATTACTTAAATCACGAACATTAGCGCTTAAAACGCGTAAGATAATCCGTGAAAACTTAGCGTGGTCGTTGGGGTATAACTTACTTATTCTTCCATTGGCCGTAGCGGGTTTGGTTGCTCCATACATTGCCGTTGTTGGCATGTCTGCTAGCTCTATTATTGTTGTGTCTAACTCGTTAAGGCTTTTAAAAGAGCAAGGTAAATAATGGAAAGTTTATACATACTTATTCCAATTGCGATCGTACTTGTGTGCATCGCTGTCGGTATATTTCTGTGGGCAGTTAAGAGTGAGCAGTTTGAAGACCTTGAGCGTCAAGGCCACAACATTCTGTTTGATGAAGACACTAATGCTCTTCACCATTCTGATAGTAAACCTGTTAAGAACGAGAAAGCTAACGTAGAAAGCCAAACTAACTTAGACAAAAAGAACGATGACGCCTGATTGGATCGGAGCCTTTGTTGTTGGGTTGATCGGCGCAGGTCACTGCATGGGAATGTGTGGTGGCATTGCGTCGCTTCTTTCAATTGGAAACAGTAAACCTTCCCCTGTCATTCCCCTGCTTTATAACCTAGGACGCTTGCTAAGCTATGCCGTGATTGGCGGTGTGATTGGCGGTGCAATTTCTTCTATAGGTCAGCTAAGCGATTTTAACGCTCTGCTAGGTTGGCTGCGATTATTTGCTGCTGGCTTTATGATCGTCTTAGGTTTGTATATTGGCAAATGGTGGTTCGGCTTGTTGTTTTTTGAAAAAGTCGGACAAAAACTATGGCGCTATATCTCTCCTGTCGGTAAATCATTTCTACCATTGAAGCATCCTAGTCACGCTCTACCATTTGGTTTCATTTGGGGGTGGTTACCATGTGGCCTTGTTTATTCTATGCTTACATGGGCGGCCGTATCAGGAAGTTGGTATAACGGAGCGGGTATCATGCTTGCTTTCGGTTTAGGAACCCTCCCTGCGATGCTCACGGTTGGAATGGGGGCAAATTTCCTCAAAAAACTGCAACAAGCTGACTTATTTCGTCAGTTTGGTGCAATTTTAATCCTCATTTACGGCTTCTATACCGGTTATATGGCGCTACAGCTTATTATTTATACCGTATAGCGGCGTCTTTAATCCGGTTTTTTTACTACCCTTTAGGATTAAGGAATGCTAAAATATTGACGTATATCAAATAGTGAAAGATTGTTATGATTTCTGAAAAGCCTGTGACGAAACGTGTTCAGTCTGGTGGCTGTGCGATCCATTGCCAGGATTGTAGTATTAGCCAGCTCTGTATTCCGTTTACTTTGAATGAATCTGAACTCGATCAACTTGATCAGATCATTGAGAGAAAAAAGCCTATTCAAAAAGGCCAAGAGTTATTTAAAGCCGGTGACGAGCTTAAATCTCTATACGCTATTCGCTCTGGAACGATCAAGAGCTACACGATTACCGAGCAAGGTGATGAGCAAATTACTGCATTCCATCTAGCGGGCGATCTTGTTGGCTTCGATGCGATTACTGGTGACATGCACCCTAGTTTCGCACAAGCGTTAGAAACTTCTATGGTATGTGAAATTCCATACGAAATTCTAGACGACCTATCAGGAAAAATGCCTAAATTGCGTCAGCAAATTATGCGTCTGATGAGTAATGAGATTAAAGGTGACCAAGAAATGATTCTGCTTCTTTCTAAGAAGAACGCGGAAGAGCGTCTTGCTGCATTCCTTTACAACCTTTCTACTCGTTTCTCTCAACGTGGCTTCAGCCCACGTGAGTTTCGCCTAACGATGACTCGTGGCGATATTGGTAACTACCTTGGTTTGACTGTTGAAACAATTAGCCGTCTTTTAGGTCGCTTCCAAAAAGCAGACATCTTGAGCGTTAAAGGCAAATATATCACTATCGAAGATCACGATGCGTTGATGGAACTTGCTGGCGTTTCAAAAGAATAGTCTAGATATCAATGATGTAGTTCAATAATGAGCTACATCATGTTTCTCTCTTAAAACCTCTTATATTTCTCTTATTCTCTCCATAACTACGCTACATTATTTATATGTTCGGTCTGAAAAGTAGGCTTAGTTATGAGTATCTATAACAAAATTTTAGTTGTCGCAGACATTAATCACGATGAGCAACCTGCTCTAGTTCGTGCTATCCAACTTGCCAAGAAAAGCACATCAACAAGCCACATCACTTTCTTTTTATCGATCTACGATTTCTCGTATGATATGACATCTATGCTCTCTGTCGATGAAAGAGACGCAATGCGTAAAGGTGTAATTCATCAACGTGAAATTTGGATGAATAAAGTGGCGGCTCCTTACCTTGATGATTCCATTGAATTTAACGTTCAAGTGGTTTGGCATAATCGCCCGTATGAAGCGATCATTGCTGAGGTTTACAGTGGTGAGCATGACATTTTGATCAAAGGCACACGTAAGCACGATACCTTAGAATCAGTCATCTTTACTCCAACCGACTGGCACCTATTAAGAAAATGCCCTAGCCCAGTGTTGTTGGTTAAAAATGATTTCTGGCCAGAACACGCGAAGATCTACGCTTCCGTTCATGTTGGCTCTGAAACAGAAGCTCACTTAGAGCTCAATGATACGATGGTCGACAGATTACTTGAAATCACAGGTCGTTTAGATGCTGAGCCGCTATTGGTAAACGCCTACCCGGTGACACCTGCTAATATCACAATCGAGCTGCCAGAGTTTGACCCAACCTCTTATACTGACGCGGTTCGTGGCCATCACTTAACAGCGATGAAAGCGTTGCGCCAGAAGCACGGTATGAGTGAAGAGCAAACTGTTGTTGAGCAAGGCTTGCCAGAAGATGTTATTCCTCGTGTCGCGTCTGAAAACAACGCTGCTATGGTGATTCTTGGTACAACCGGCCGTACTGGATTGTCTGCCGTGTTTATTGGTAATACTGCGGAACATGTAATCGACAAGATTAACTGCGATGTACTGGCTCTTAAACCGTCGGGTTACGTCAGTCCACTTGATCCTAATTTATCTATAGGTTAATACCCTATAGCTGATTTAAAATCATAAAAAACGCCTCAAGCACTGCTTGAGGCGTTTTTTATTATCTAGAGCTTCCGCCATTCCAAATACAGAATCGTGAATATCTCGTTATACGTTAGTCACGTCGATGAACATTGACTCATCAATATTTGAAGAGGAAATTTCAGCTTCTTCGAATTCGTAGGCCTTGCGATCTTCACTACGGTCTAGTGGAAGGTTTACGAAATCAAACAATTCTCGGTCAGCCAGTTGGCTTGGACTTACGTTCTGAATTGACTTGAAAATCTTCTCAACACGACCTGGCGTTTGCTTATCCCAATCAATCAACATCGCTTTAATGTTCTGACGCTGTAGGTTCTCTTGAGAGCCACACAGGTTACAAGGAATGATTGGGAAATCTAGGTGCTCTGCGTATTGGATTAAGTCCGTTTCACGACAATAAGTCAGTGGACGAATAACAACGTTACGGCCATCATCAGAACGCAATTTTGGCGGCATTGCTTTCAAGCGTGCACCGTGGAACATGTTCAGGAACATCGTCTCAACAATATCGTCTAGGTGGTGGCCAAGAGCAATCTTAGTCGCCCCAATTTTCTCTGCAAACGAGTACAAAGTACCACGACGAAGACGAGAACATAGACCACAGGTTGTTTTACCCTCTGGCACTTTCTCTTTAACTACGGAGTACGTATCTTTATCTACGATGTAGTAAGGAATGTTCAGAGTTTCGAAGTACTCAGGAAGAATATGCTCAGGAAAGCCAGGTTGTTTTTGGTCTAGGTTTACGGCAACAACATCGAATTTGATAGGTGCAGCTTCACGTAAACGTAGCAAAATATCTAGCATCGCAAATGAATCTTTACCGCCACTAATGCATGCCATTACTACGTCATTCTCTTCGATCATGTTGTAGTCAACGATGGCATTTCCAACATTTCGTCTCAGACGTTTCTGAAGCTTGTTGAATTCAAGTGTTTCTTTTTTATTTTCGTTTTGGTTCATTGCGACTCTCACACCGTCGTATTACCGACTGTAGATTGCTAGTGGGACTGTTTTAGGGCGTGGATTATACGGATTTTTATTTGATGTTGAAATAGTAACGGCAGGATTAACAAGCTGAGTATTGGAAAGATTCCGCTTCTTTTGAGCTTTAAGCTCTCTAAACGGTTAGATAAACGCGTCTTAACAAATTCGAGGTTTGTATAGTAGACAAAGAAAAGCAGCCTTCTCTAAAAGACCAGGCTGCTTAAGAACTACTTCCTCAAAGCGTAGGGAGTGCTTTTAGCTAGACTTATTGCGCGGGAATGTACGGTAATACGCGAACCGTTGGCTCTGGTAAAGTGATGCTGTCACTTCCATTGAGCTCTTCTAAGGTGAATTTAACACGGCCTTCTTTAATTGGGATCTGTTTACCGTTAGATAGAGCAATGTTGCCTTCAAGCTTGTCATTGAACTCCAACGTTAACCCTTGGATATCAGGTGTGAACCAGCTAGAGAACATGCCGCTGACGTCTTCTAGCATTGCCTGCATCTGTGGTAACAGGCTTTCTAGCTGTGCAACTTCAACATCGCCAGCTAAAGGCTCTTGAGTCATTACAACGAGCGAATATGCACACTCTTGCTCTTGGGTTTGTACAAAGATAAGAGGATTTGCTGAGCGCAGGTTTTGATCTACAGGTAGAAGCAGCTCATTCGCAGGAGATACTTTTAGCTCTTCGTAGTGCTCTTCTTTCTCCATCCAAGCTTTGCTGATGTGACAGGTTTTCTGTGCTTGTTGGTCAACAAAGAACACCGCAACTTTGACATCATCGTGCCCTTCTTTGGTGTTGTTTTTCAGCTGAGTATAGAGTTTAGAATACGTGAACATGTATTCTTGCGCCGAAGCTGGAAGAGAAACCCCAAAACTTAAAGTGGCCAATAAAGCGATAGCTGTCTTTTTCATTATTATAATCTTGTTGAAGTTGAGCGTTTATAAATAGAAAGAGCAGCCAATGAGCTGCTCTTTTGCGATATTGCTTGGTGTCAAATTGACTAAAGAAGTCAATCAAACGGATATCCAAATGAGTTACTTTTCCCAGTATACCTTGTTGTGACGGATCATAGCTTGTAAATCAGTCACATAGTCTGAACCTCGCTCAGAATATTTTAACAAGCCATTGGTCAATTCGGTCGCCGTTTCTTTGGTTAACAGATCATTACCATTTGCTGCCAGTTGCGCACGAATGGCTCTTAAATCTGCATAGGCACGGTTACGATTAAGGTTCATGAAGTAACGGTGTACGGATTCTTGGCTTGAAGAAAATGTTGCTACTTCATGCGAGCTGCCTTCGTTACGTTGTAGCGGAACAAGGCCACAACCTTTGCTGTAACACCAATGTCCGAAATAGTTGTTTGCTTTGGTGGCGAAACGTGATGTCCCCCAAGCTGATTCATTAGCAGCCTGTGTCAGTACCAGCGCCTCTGGCAGTACGTTGACTCGGTTAAGCATTTCCGCCAACCATGTCTGCTCTATACCTGTGCTAGGTACCGGTAAGCTGTACAACTTCCCTAACCTTTTCGCATAAGAAATGTCTTCAGAATCAATATTACCTAAACCAGATTCAGAGAGCTTAGTTAAAAACGCACGTTCTTTGGTGATACGTTTGTTTTCAATCTTGATGCTTGGGCGTAGGAACGAAAAAAACGCATCTTTTTTCTCGTTTACATCCTTAATAGTCGCAAAATTTGGTGCGCTTGAAGCAACAGTCAAGTCATCAAATTGGTCTGCTGAATTAGAGCTCTGTTCTGTCGTACGTCGGCGTTCTTCTTCTTGGTAAAGGTAAGGGCCAATCAGTGAAATAGAACCCACTATTGCTAGTGTTGTTACTTTGAGCGCAAGAGATTTACTCGCGCTGCCTTTGTCGTTATTACGCATCGAAGACCTGCGGGTTTTTGTTCTTGTTACCATGGCTACTGTTGTTGCCGTTATTGTTACCGCCATCGCTATCGTCATCGCTCATTGGGCGGTCTGATGCAATTATCTTCAGCTTGATGCCAAACATCTCACGGTAAACGATACCTTTCACGTGGAAGAAGAATGGAAGAACGAAGATCAAGCCAATGCCGTACATCATCGCAGCAACGATGAACATCAGCATAACCATTAGATATATAGACGCGACTACGAAGATCTTCTTATTTACTGCTCTTAGAGAAAGTAACAGCGATTGCATCGGCGGAACTTTTTTATCACAAATCAGCAGAATTGAGTTGCTGAACGCAAGTGAGAAGTAGATAGACAGAAATGGCAGAATCATACCAGCGATGCCTTGAAGCATTAGGCTGAACAAAGTCACTAGAATAACGGGGATCGTAAACTGCAAACCTTTGCCTATGTGGCGTACTTTAGTTTGAAGACCTGCAGCGTGGCTCATTGCCATTAAACAGATGCCGGCATAGATGGGTGCACTGACGACTTCATAGCTAAAATTTGCAATGAAAACCGATTCAACGATCTGAGGTGTAAAGGCTTCAGGGTCGATTACCGCATCTAAGATAACTGCAGGGTCACCAAGTTGCAGTTTTAGTGCGATATAAAAGATAGCCAATTGTACGAACATCAGCGCAACAATCGCAGGGGAAAACGAAAGAAAGTGACTTATCGTATGTTTCCAAGCTTCTTGGAATACAGCCGTTGCTTTGAGCTCATAATCGCCGGAAAGTGCACGGTCGATACTACCGCCCAAATTAAAATCTTTTTCGATGTCGTTGTTCATATTGATACCTAGGTGCGCCAACTAAACGAAGGCACCTAACTTATTGATAAAAAATTACCTTCATTATACCCATATGTCGGATGCAAACTAAAATATGAATCTGTAACAAGGCTTGCTTTTACGTCTTAATGGTCAATAATTAGACACTTGTTGGGATGTGAACCCAACAAATAACAGTATGGTAAAGGATGTTTACTTTTACCTGCGAATTTTTTTGTCTTCGAAAGATAAAAAATGCTTTGAATTCACGTTTTTGGTGATTATGATGCGCGCCTTAGAGGTGTATAGCAACAGGTCTCAAATAGAACCAAGGTGGAGAAAAACAGACGTTGAACGCTAAAAAATCAGTAGGGAAGCCAGTAGTACAGCTAACTGGCATCAGTAAAAGTTTCGATGGTAAGGAAGTCATCGGCAATCTGGATTTAAACGTAAATCATGGTGAGTTTCTCACGATTTTAGGCCCATCAGGTTGTGGTAAAACAACCGTGCTAAGAATGATTGCGGGTTTTGAAACGGCGGATAGTGGTGAAATACTATTAGCTGGACAGAACGTAACCCAAGTTCCTGCTGAACAAAGGCATGTAAACACTGTTTTCCAAAGCTATGCCCTATTCCCGCATATGACCGTTTTCGATAATGTGGCATTTGGCTTACGCATGCAGAAAGTTCCAAGCAGCGAGATTGAACCTCGTGTAATGGATGCTTTGAAAATGGTGCGCTTAGAGCAAATGGCACAACGAAAGCCACACCAGCTATCTGGCGGCCAACAGCAACGTATCGCAATCGCTCGTGCTGTCGTTAATAAGCCTAAAGTTCTCTTGTTGGATGAATCTTTATCTGCTCTTGATTACAAACTACGTAAACAGATGCAAATCGAGCTGAAACAACTGCAACGCCAACTTGGTATCACGTTCATTTTTGTAACGCATGACCAAGAAGAAGCACTCTCTATGTCCGACCGCATTATTGTTATGCGTGATGGCGTGATTGAACAAGACGGAACACCAAGAGAGATCTACGAAGAGCCTAAGAACCTATTCGTAGCGCGTTTCATTGGTGAAATTAACGTATTCGAAGCGACAGCTAAATCTCGTCAAGATGAAAAGCGCATTGTTGCGACAATCGAAGGTGAAGAGTCCATTATCTATCACGATAAAGACGTAACACCGGGTCAAAAACTGCAAGTATTGCTTCGCCCTGAAGATCTTCGTATCGAAGAAATCAAAGAATCTGAGCAACGCGGTATTGTTGGTCACATTGTCGAGCGAACCTATAAAGGCATGACATTAGATTCAGTCGTAGAACTTGAGTCGGGTATGCGTGTCATGGTTAGTGAATTCTTCAACGAAGATGACCCTGATGTTGATCACTCACTGGGCCAAAAAGTTGCAGTAACTTGGGTTGAGAGCTGGGAAGTGGTATTAGAAGATGAGCAAGAAGTTTAATTTACAAAACGCAATTGTTGCTTTAATCACAGGTTGGTTAGTGCTGTTCGTGATGATTCCAAACATCATGATCATCGGTACTAGTTTCTTAACTCGTGATGAAGCTAACTTGATTGAGATGACTTTTACTCTCGATAACTATGTGCGTTTGGCTGATCCGCTGTATTTTAAAGTGCTGATGCACTCTTTCTATATGGCAATCGTTGCTACCCTGCTTTGTTTAATTATTGGTTACCCGTTCGCCTATATCGTGGCAAAAATGCCAGCGAAGTGGCGTCCAATCATGTTGTTCCTCGTGATTGTACCATTTTGGACTAACTCACTGATTCGTACTTACGGATTGAAAGTGGTTCTGGGTACTCAAGGTGTGTTGAACAAAGGCTTGTTGGCGTTAGACATTATCGATAAGCCACTTCGTATTATGTATTCAGAAACGGCAGTAATGATCGGTTTAGTGTATATCCTACTCCCGTTCATGATTTTGCCGTTGTACTCAGCAATCGAAAAGCTAGACGACACTTATTTAGAAGCGGCTAAAGATTTAGGTGCGAACAAACTGCAAACGCTATTGAAAGTCGTGTTACCACTGACTATGCCAGGTATTGTCGGCGGTTGTTTATTGGTGTTATTACCTGCATTAGGTATGTTCTACATCTCTGACCTATTAGGCGGAGCAAAGAACCTGCTGATTGGTAACGTGATTAAGAGCCAAGTACTCAATGCTCGGGACTGGCCGTTTGGCGCTGCGACGAGTATTGCACTGACCGTGGCAATGGCTGTGATGCTTTATGCCTACTACCGTGCAGGTAAGTTATTGAATAAGAAAGTGGAGCTAGACTAATGGGTCGCACAGTTAAGTTCAGCTTTATGGCGTTGGTGTACGCTTTTCTATACCTACCTATTATCGTATTGATTGCAAACTCATTTAATGCCAATAAATTCGGCATGAAATGGGGTGGCTTTACCACCAAGTGGTATGACGCACTGATTAACAACGACAGCCTAATGCAGGCTGCGTGGCATTCGATCAACGTAGCGGTGTTCTCAGCGACTGCCGCAACGATTGTCGGAAGCCTGACTGCCGTTGCCCTATTCCGTTACCAATTTAAAGGTAAAGGCATCGTCAATGGCATGTTGTTCATCGTGATGATGTCACCAGATATCGTAATGGCGATTTCGCTTCTTGCGCTATTCTTGGTTATGGGTGTACAACTTGGGTTCTTTACCCTACTTGCAGCGCACATTACTTTCTGTTTACCGTTCGTTGTTGTCACGGTCTACAGCCGCTTGAATGGCTTTGATGTGAAGATGCTAGAAGCAGCAAAAGACTTAGGTGCAAGTGAGTGGACGATTCTAAAACAGATCATCCTGCCTCTTGCTAAGCCAGCGGTTGCTGCGGGGTGGTTATTGAGCTTCACTCTGTCTTTGGACGATGTGATCATCAGCTCTTTCGTAACAGGTCCAACTTACGAAATCTTGCCACTGAAGATTTACTCGATGGTTAAAGTCGGTATATCTCCAGAGGTCAACGCCCTAGCAACAGTGATGTTAGTGGTGTCGTTAATACTGGTGATTATTTCTCAGTTGTTAGCGAGAGAGAAAATCAAGTAAGTCTCCTACTCTTTACTGAGACGGACTTGATAAGATTCAAGTTTAACAAAAGTGTTATTCATAAACAGAATGGTAAATTGCCATTCTGTTTTTCTATCTACTGCCTTTAGGCAACGTTTAGTTTGGAGCTAACGTCAATGAAAAAATGGGCTACTCTATTAGCTGGTAGTGCATGTGCGCTTTCAATGTTATCTGCATCATCATTTGCAAAAGATAACAAAGAATTGGTATTCATGAACTGGGGACCTTACATCAATAGTGAGATTCTAGAACAGTTCACTGATGAAACTGGAATCAAGGTTATCTACTCAACTTACGAGTCGAATGAAACCTTGTACGCAAAGCTAAAAACACACAACAAAGGCTACGACCTAGTTGTGCCGTCGACTTACTTCGTTTCTAAGATGCGTGACGAAGGTATGCTACAAAAAATCGACAAAACTAAGCTGTACAACTTCAAGAACCTAGATACTAACTACTTAGATAAGCCGTACGACCCAAGCAACGACTACTCTATTCCACACGTAGTTGCGATTACAGGTCTTGCTGTTAACACTGAAATATACGATCCGGAAGACTTCCAAAGCTGGGCTGATCTATGGAAGCCAGAGCTTGAAGGCCAACTGATGATGATGGACGACACGCGTGAAGTGTTCCACATCGCACTGCGTAAGTTAGGTTACTCTGGTAACACAACCAACGAGAAAGAGATCGACGAAGCTTACGCTGAACTACAAAAGCTAATGCCGAACGTTCTAGTCTTTAACTCAGATAACCCTGGTGCGCCATACATGTCTGGTGAAGTGGGTCTTGGTATGCTTTGGAATGGTTCTGCTGCTGCTGCGCAAAACGAAGGTCTACCAATCAAACTGGTTTTCCCTAAAGAAGGCGGTATCGGTTGGGTTGATAACTTTGCGATTAGCTCTGGTGCGGTAAACGTAGATGCAGCTCATAAGATGATCGACTTCCTACTTCGCCCAGAAATTGCAGAGCAAATCTCTCGTGACACAGGCTACCTAACGGCAGTTAAAGCGTCTAACGAGAAGTTTAAAGACAGCCCTGCGCTGTTCCCATCTCAAGAAGACCTTGACCGTGTGGAATGGCAAGCTGCGGTTGGCGATAAGACAGTGAAGTACGAAGATTACTTCATGAAGCTTAAAGCCGGTCAGTAAGTGAGTTTGTTATCTAATTACTCCGGTCAACAGAGGCTAATAAGTAACTGGTTTACTTAACAAGCCTAGTTAGGTAATCAACACGTTAAAAATAAGAATATCAATCAATAGGCAGCTTTGGCTGCCTATTTTGTTATATCACTGCTATAATTTAGCGCGATTTTTAGAAATCCATTTACTTTGGGTTCAATACCCAGCTCCAAATCAAACAAATGAACGGAACAGTAATGAAAAAAACACTGTATACCGGCGCATTGTGTGCTGCTACTTTACTTTCTACACCCTCTTTCGCAGCTGACCAAGAACTGTATTTTTACAACTGGTCTGAATATATTCCAAATGAAGTACTAGAAGACTTCACCGAAGAGACTGGCATTAAAGTCTATTACTCAACTTATGAGTCTAACGAAAGCATGTACGCTAAGTTAAAAACTCAAGGTACGGGTTACGACTTGGTCGTTCCTTCTACTTACTTCGTTTCTAAGATGCGTAAAGAAGGCATGCTTCAAGAGCTTGATAAAACTAAGCTAAGCCACTTTGCAGATTTGGATCCAAATTACTTAGATAAGCCATTTGACCCAAACAACAACTACTCGATCCCATACATCTGGGGCGCAACGGGTATTGGTATCAACTCAGATATGCTAGACAAGTCATCAGTTAAAAACTGGGGCGATCTGTGGGATACACAGTGGGAAGGTCAATTGATGATGATGGATGACTCTCGTGAGGTTTTCCATATCGCACTGTCTAAACTGGGTTACTCTCCAAACACGACTAATCCTGAAGAAATCAAAGAAGCGTACGAAGAACTTCGTAAGCTGATGCCAAACGTATTGGTATTTAACTCAGATTTCCCTGCGAACCCTTACCTAGCGGGTGAAGTGTCTCTTGGTATGCTTTGGAATGGCTCTGCTTACATGGCACGTCAAGAAGGCGCAACGATTGACATTATCTGGCCAGAGAAAGGCGCTATCTTCTGGATGGATAGCCTAGCGATTCCAGCAGGTGCTAAGAACACTGAAGCGGCACATAAGATGATCGACTTCCTACTTCGCCCAGAGAACGCTGCGAAAATTGCTCTAGAGATCGGTTACCCAACACCAGTTAAAACGGCTTACCCTCTTCTTCCGAAAGAATTTTCTGAAGATAAGAACGTTTTCCCGCCACAATCAGTGATGGATAATGGTGTTTGGCAAGACGAAGTTGGCGAAGCGAGCGTTATTTATGACGAGTACTTTCAAAAACTTAAAGTAGACAACTAATTTGTTAGCAAAAATTTAATTGTTGCTAGTAAGTTAAATAAAGCGGCGTAAGCCGCTTTATTTTTATTCAGAAATTATATAGGATTGAACAAACAATACGAAGTGCGATTACATATGCAAGCAAACCCTATCCTGTTAGTTGTGACTTTTATGCTGTTAGCGTCACTGTTGATGCTTGGCTTGAGTTCATTTATTCATATTGATTCAAACTATGATTTGTTTTTCGAAACAAATACCCTCGTGATCACTATGTACATCTATTATGTTGCGCGTCATTCAATTCGTCCCCACAAAGTTCTTCGCTACGGCGCTCTATTACTCATTTTTAACCTATTTTATGACGTATCAACCGAGCTTAAACATCTTGATGAGTGGGCTGACCAAAATGAACTAATAGATACCTTCTTGGAAGACGGGTTGCTACAAATCGCATTTCTATTGATCGCTTACGGCATTACAGAATTAACTGGAAAAATCAAAGACCAAGGTAAACGCGACGAGCTTACTGGTTTGTATAATCGCAAGAAGTTTGACGCGATCAAACTTGCAGAGTTTGAGCTCATTTACTTCGACTTAGATGGACTAAAAGAGGCAAACGACCTTAAAGGCCACAAAGTTGGAGATTTAATGATTGTTCGTTTCTCTCAGGCTCTGAGGCAAACTGCATTGGAAGATGAAATGGTGTTTAGAGTGGGTGGTGATGAGTTTGTTGCAACGGCTCAACTCGGTCGTGGTGGTGAGTTTGTCAGCCAAGTCAATAACTTACTGCATGGTGAGAACATCAGTTTTTCTTACGGTATCGAAGTGACCAGCCGAGATAATTTTAAACAGGCATTGGTTGAATCCGATAAGGCGATGTACGAAATGAAAAAAGCTCAACGACCTGTTCAAAACTCTTGGTGCACGTCTTGTCCTAATCTAGAGACAAATTGCCTGAATATAGAAACAACAAGGCAAACCGATGACTAGAGCCTCATCTGAATAAATGTCAGTTTGCCACTTATAAATGATAAATGATAACTGTTGCTGATAACGAGCTCTCAAGTTCCAACCTTAAGCGGGTCAATCAATTTATTGGCACAAGGTCAGGCCGTTAGAGACCCCTTCTCTGACAGCAATAGCTCACCGACTAGCTTAGGTACCTCGATACTCGCCTTACCGTAACGTTTCTCTTCAAATTCACTCTCTACCGCACTGGGTTCGAGGTTTATCTCGATCGTATGTGCTCCATGCATTTTAGCATCATGTACAAACCCCGCAGCTGGATAGACCACCCCCGACGTACCAATCGAAATAAACAGATCTGCATCTTCTAACGCCGAATAGATATCGCCCATTCTCAAAGGCATTTCGCCAAACCACACAATATGAGGACGCATTTGAGCTGGTATCTGGCAACAATGGCACAATTCACCAGTATGAATGTCGTCTTTGTGCTCTAGAACTTGGTTTGACTCGCTACAACGTGCCTTAAGAAGCTCACCGTGCATGTGGATAATGTTGTTGCTACCGCCTCTCTCGTGCAGGTTGTCGATGTTCTGAGTGATGATGGTTACTTTGCCGTCGAGCTTATCTTCAAGCTCTCCTAGCGCCTTGTGGGCTGAATTTGGAAAGATATTTTCACTCTGTAATCCATGACGACGCTTGTTGTAAAACGCTTGTACAAGGTCAGGATCTTTTGCAAAACCTTCAGGTGTCGCAACATCCTCGATTTTATGGTTTTCCCATAATCCGTCTTGTGCTCGGAATGTTTGTATCCCCGACTCTGCAGAGATACCGGCGCCAGTAAGAATTACGATATTTCGATATGGGAAATGCATATAACGTCCTTTTCAATATGTCACTTGGTAACAGCTTAGCACTGTTCAAATTCCAACAATAGTTTTAGGGATTAGACCATAGTCTTAGCCAACTGAATTCATTGGCTATTTGTGACATAACTCGCTTGATCTCTGCTATTCAGAAATGAAATAGGCACAAAAAAAGCGGCCGAAGCCGCTTGATGTTTATCTATTGAACCGTGATCAGTCTTCGTTGATTGATGAGATCTTATGGATAGAAAGATCCGCGCCATTAAACTCATCTTCTTCACTTAAACGTAGGCCAGTCACTTTACTTAGAACACCGTATACAACCAATGCACCGGCTAGAGCGACGATAATACCTGCAAGTGTTCCCATTACTTGCGCACCAAAGCTCACGCCACCTAGTCCCCAGAGTGCTTGCTGGCCGAAGATGCCCGCTGCAATGCCACCCCATGCACCACATACACCGTGCAGAGGCCACACACCTAGCACATCATCTATCTGTGTTTTGTTTTGCATGTAAGTAAACAAGTAAACGAACAATGCGCCAGCTACGCCGCCTGTTACCAGTGCGCCGAGTGGGTGCATTAAATCTGAGCCTGCGCAAATAGCGACGAGACCAGCTAAAGGACCATTGTGGATGAAGCCTGGGTCATTTTTACCTGCAATCAGAGCCGCAAGAATACCGCCAACCATTGCCATGAGTGAGTTCATTGCCACGAGACCGCTGATACCATTGATAGCTTGAGCTGACATCACGTTGAAGCCAAACCAACCCACACATAAGATCCAAGAACCTAGTGCTAAGAATGGGATGTTTGATGGTGCGAAGTTAGTGTGTTTGCCGGCGCGGACACGGCCTTTGCGCATGCCAAGGAAGTAAACCGCGACCAATGCAATCCAGCCGCCAACACCATGAACGACAACAGAGCCCGCGAAGTCATGGAAGCCATAACCGAATTGCGCCTCAAGCCAATCTTGGAAACCAAAATTACCGTTCCAGATGATGCCTTCAAAGAATGGGTAAACAAAGCCTACGGTGAACAGTGTTGCGATGAGTATTGGATAGAAACGTGCACGCTCAGCGATACCACCAGAAACGATCGCTGGAATCGCCGCCGCAAACGTCATCAAGAAGAAAAACTTCACCAGCTCGTAACCATTACCTTGCGATAAGGTTTCTGCATCTGCAAAGAAATGCGCACCGTAAGCCACCCAGTAACCGATAAAGAAATAGGCAATGGCAGAAACGCCGAAATCCGAGATGATCTTGACCAACGCATTAACTTGGTTCTTCTTTCTAACTGTACCGACTTCCAAAAATGCAAAACCAGCATGCATTAAGAAGACCATGATCGCGCCTAGTAATAAAAACAGAGTATCCGAACTCTGCGTCAAGCTCTGTACTGCGCTATGAACTTGGTTAACCGTTTGACTCATTAAAGCTCTCTCCCTTAGCTTTGTCTCAATTGCACTAGAACCGTGCGAATTGATGTCGTAATTAATTAAAGACTCAACAGTAAACGCAAGATGCGTTCCAACTTGGTTACGCAAAAAACGTGCAACAGAGTTTGGTTTTAAGTTATTGATTCTTTGTGGTTAATTTCTTAGGTGCACTTTATTGGTTCTCAGAGAGAGACAATATTCGATAACTGATTGCACCAATTGAGGGAATTGCACCATATTGATGCGGTCAATATAAGGTTTTAGATCAGTTATCTAGCGCCCAAACGACAAAAAGCCCAGTGAAATGAATCACTGGGCTTTTAAGGTCTTTCGCTGATTACAGTTAACTCATCGCAAAGGAGCTATTATCGAGTTTGGTAACCCGAACGGCTTACATATAAACGCTTAAAGGTTTGGACCTGTTGTCGGGTTTTGCGGTAGGTTTTGACTTAAACGCTGCATGCCTTGATACATACGAATAAACCACACCACAATCGCCACACCACCAAATAACATGCCCACATATGGAATGTAGTAAGCGATGTCATCGATAATATGGTTTTGATACCAGTAATCGTTCACACCGATCAACACGCCGTTAGAGGTCGCTACCGTGACGATAAGCACAACAAAGAACGTCAGGTTCAAGAAGAACGAGCGAATCAAGCCGTAATAATGCGTCTCCACGACTTCGCCGTCTTCACCTTTATCTAAACGATAGCCCGCGTAGATGATGGCAATTACACCAGAGAGAAGACAAGTAAATGGTGTAAAACAGCTGAGGATGTAAGCAACCCAAATACCTTTATGAGGTTTGTTCATTCTTATTCACCCCTTCACTTTTCTCTGTTGCTGCGTTAGCGCTTTGTTCAACGCCGTTTTTCTCTTGTTCCATCACTTCTTTGTACCAAAGGTCATGATGTTCTTTAGCCCAAGTTTCATCGACTTCGCCCGTTACCATACCTTCTAGTGCGCCTTCCATACCGAACAAGCCAATATAGATGTGGAACACAAAACCACAGATAAGGATCAGAGCAGCAAGCATGTGAACTAAGTTCGAAAGCTCCATATCACGTCGTGTTTGGCCAAAGATTGGGAAATCTAACACCAAGCCACTGATCGCTGCGACACTGCCCATAACGATAAGCAGCCAAAATAGCGCTTTTTCACCCGCGTTCGAAAACTCTGCAGATGGATGAGAACCTTTGTGTTTCCCTACCATGCCGCCCAGTTTGATGAACCACTGGATATCGACCATTTTGAAGATAGACTTGCGCCACCACTTGATAAGAACAGCCATCAATAGCACATAGAAAATCGGGCCGATGTAGTTGTGGTATTGCTTCGCCAATAGAACGATAAAGCCCCAAAGGTCAGTTGGAATATACGGCTTCAAAAAGTGCTTGCCGTAAACCAACATCAAACCACTGAACGCGAGCGTTAAGAAAGTAAACGCCATGCTCCAGTGCAACGCACGATCCAGTCGAGACCAACGCTTGATCTTACGGCCAGTTCTTGGCGCACTCAGCATTAGTGGGCCAATCACAACGTACATTAGAGTAACGAAAGCAATACTGCCAAAGATAGCAACTGCGCCGGCTGGCGACATCCACTTCTCTTTCAATATGTACCACGTTTGCCCGGGCGTACTGATTAACACACCGTGCTCAGCAGATTGAGATGTGGTGTAACCTTCCTCACCGTTTCTTACTTGTCGCCAAAAATCAGCGCCAGCAAGTTGTGTGATTTCTCTTTCAGCAGAGCTCGATTGAGTTTGTGATGAGTTCGTCTCAGATGCATGACTCAAAGGAGACAGCATTGTTAGTGCTGCCAACATCGGCAGCACAACAAGGAAGAGACGCTTAAACATTGTAAGCATATGTCTCTCCTAACTAGCTCTTCATCGCATCGTAAGAAAGGTCGTTGCCGTCTGTCCAACCAGCACCTTTCGCACCGCGTTCTACTACACGCTGACGGAAGATATCAGAGACTTGCTCAGCATCACCTGCAAGCAGCGCTTTTGTTGAACAAAGCGAAGCACACATTGGTAGCTTGCCTTCAGCAATACGGTTCGCACCGTACTTCTGACGCTCTTCCACAGAACCCGGTTCTGTTTCAGGGCCGCCAGCACAGAAGGTACATTTGTCCATTTTACCGCGCTCACCAAAGGCTTCCTGTTTAGGGAATTGAGGTGCGCCAAACGGACAAGCAAACAAGCAGTAACCACAACCGATACATAGATCTTTATTGTGAAGTACGATGCCGTCTTCTGTATGTTCAAAACAGTCTGCTGGGCAAACTGCCATACAAGGGGCATCAGTACAGTGCATACATGCGACTGAGATAGAGTTTTCACCCGGTTCACCATCGTTCAGTGTCACAACGCGGCGACGTTGAATACCCCATTCCAGAGCATCATCATTTTCGTTCTTACATGCAGTGACACAACCGTTACATTCGATACAACGTTTGGTGTCACAAAGAAATTTCATTCTAGCCATTTTAAGACTCCTTACGCTTTACGAATATTACAAAGGGTTACTTTCGTTTCCTGCATCAACGTGACAGGGTCGTAACCATATGTGGTTGCTGTATTGGCAGCTTCGCCAATAACGTAAGGATCAGAGCCTTCTGGGTATTTAGAACGTAAGTCTTCACCTTCAAACTTACCACCGAAGTGGAACGGCAAGAACGCTAAACCCGGTTTAACACGACGAGTAACCATCGCTTTCACCTTGATGCGGCCTTTCTCAGCACCTTCAACCCAAACATCATCACCATCTTTAAAGCCAATGTCGTTTGCGTCTTTCGGGTTCACTTCAACAAACATCTCTTGTTGTAGTTCCGCTAGCCAAGGGTTAGAACGGGTTTCTTCACCACCACCTTCGTACTCAACCAGACGACCAGAAGTCAGAATGATTGGGTATTCAGCAGACTTGTCTTGGTCTTGAATTGATTTGTACAACGTAGGAACACGGAAGATTGCTTCCTTGTCATCCCATGTTGGGTAGTCTGCAACAAGATCACGACGTGGCGTGTAAAGTGGTTCACGGTGCAGTGGTACGCGGTCTGGGAATGTCCAAACAATCGCACGCGCTTTCGCATTACCAAACGGGATACAACCATGTTTGATAGCCACACGCTGGATACCACCAGAAACGTCAGTCTTCCAGTTCTTACCTTCCGCTGAAGCTTTCTCTTCTGCGGTTAGATCGTCCCACCAACCCAGTTGTTTCAGCAGTTTGTCACTGAATTCTGGGTAACCGTCTTTGATTTCGCTGCCTTTTGAGTAGCTGTCTTCAGCCAATAGACTTTGACCTTCAAATTCGACACCGAAACGAGTACGGAAGTTACCGCCGCCCTCAGCAACCGGTTTAGACGTATCGTAAAGGATATGCGTACCTGGGTGTTTCATCTCTGGGTTGCCCCAGCATGGCCAAGGAAGACCGTAAGTCTCGCCATTCGCTGGGCCGCCTTCTGCAGCAAGCGTTGTTTTGTGGAACGTGTGCCAGTTTTGCTGGTGTTCTTTCAAACGTTCTGGGCTTTGACCTGTATAGCCGATCGTCCACATACCTTTGTTGAATTCACGAGTGATGTCTTCAATCAATGGTTGGTTGTTCTCAACACGGATGTTTTTGAACAGTTGATCAGAGAAACCAAGCTTCTTAGAAAGAAGGTACATGATTTCATGATCAGGCTTAGATTCGAACAGAGGATCAACAACCTTGTCGCGCCACTGTAGAGAACGGTTTGATGCCGTTACACTGCCGTAGGTTTCAAATTGAGTGGTTGCTGGAAGCAAGTAAACGCCATCTGTGCGATCGTTCATTACTGCTGCAACTGTTGGATATGGATCAACGATAACCATCATATCCAGCTTCTGCATTGCCTTCTTCATCTCTGGACCACGAGTCTGAGAGTTCACCGCGTGACCCCAGTAGAACATGGCACGGATGTTTTCGCGCTGACGAATCTTGTCTTTGTCTTCAAGTACGCCATCAACCCAACGAGAGACAGGAATACCTGCACTGTTCATTGGTTTTTGACCACCGTATGCGTTGTCGTCAAATCGCCCTTTAACCCAGTCAAAGTCGATATCCCAAACTTTAGACCAATGGCGCCAAGAACCTTCAGACAAGCCGTAGTAACCTGGTAGTGTGTCTGATAGTACGCCAAGGTCAGTTGCGCCTTGTACGTTATCGTGACCACGGAAAATGTTTGCACCGCCACCTGATTTACCGATGTTACCTAGCGCAAGCTCAAGTACACAGTAAGCACGTGTGTTGTTATTACCTGTAGTATGTTGAGTACCACCCATACACCAAACGATACAACCCGGACGGTTTTCAGAAAGCAGTTTTGCTGTGTGGTAAACGTCTTCTTCGCTTACGCCAGTAACACGCTCAACTTCAGCAGGGCTCCACTTCGCAACTTCTTCACGGATCTCGTCCATGCCGAATACACGTTGGCGGATGAATTCTTGGTCTTCCCATTTGTTAGCAAAGACATGCCATAACACGCCCCAGATAAACGCAACGTCTGAACCTGGGCGAAGAGAAACATAGTGATCAGATTTCGCTGCAGTACGCGTACGACGAGGATCCGCAACAACGATCTTACAGTTGTTCTTCTCTTTCGCGATTAGGATGTGCTGCATCGCAACTGGGTGAGCTTCTGCAGGGTTCGAACCAATGAACAGCATCGACTTACAGTTGTGCATGTCATTGAACGAGTTTGTCATCGCACCGTAACCCCAAGTGTTTGCAACACCGGCAACTGTGGTTGAGTGACAAATACGCGCTTGGTGGTCAACGTTGTTTGTTCCCCACAAAGACGCCATCTTACGGAATGCGTAAGCTTGTTCGTTACTGTGTTTCGCACTACCTAGGAAGTAAACCGAATCAGGGCCTGACTCTTTACGAAGTTCTAGCGCTTTGTTACCTATCTCTTCAATCGCTTGTTCCCAAGAAAGCTTCTTCCACTTACCGCCTTCCAATTTCATTGGGTACTTAAGACGACGTTCACCGTGGCCGTGCTCACGCAGTGCTGCACCTTTCGCACAGTGTCCACCAGCATTAAATGGGTGATCGAATGCAGGTTCTTGACCTGTCCATACGCCATTTTGAACTTCAGCGTAGATACCACAACCCACAGAACAGTGAGAACAGATTGTACGTTTCACTTCTGTTTTCGCTTCTGGATCGACAGATTTAGCCTGTGCTTTCTTCATCATGCCCGGTGCGAAT
Source organism: Vibrio sp. 1F263 (assembly GCF_041439035.1). Classification (NCBI taxonomy): domain Bacteria; kingdom Pseudomonadati; phylum Pseudomonadota; class Gammaproteobacteria; order Vibrionales; family Vibrionaceae; genus Vibrio; species Vibrio sp. 1F263. The sequence goes on from NZ_JBGONI010000009.1 coordinate 90,076, forward strand.
AGACTTGCGCCTACTACTGCGCCACCAGCAGCCAATGAAGTATTTTTCATGAAGGCACGTCTAGACACGCCTAGCTGATTGGTTTCTTTGCTCACACTATCGGAGCGTTTGACAAGTTTCATCCGTTATCTCCTAAAGTGTGTCGTAGTAATCGCGAATATGTTGCGTTTCACGATAGCCCGTCTTCTTCACGTCTTCTTTCGGCATTTCAACCGTTTCTGAAGCAGTTGCCACTTTCGTTGTACCAGCGACAACGGCACCAGCAACGGCTGCAGTCGTTAAACCTTTGAGTAAGTCTCTACGGCTTGTATCTATTTCTTTGTTATCTTTCATCATTGCTTCCTTACCTTGCGGTAGATCTTTTTGGAGGCTTCATGCCCCTCTATCGATATAATCGCGTACTGCTCGATTACTCGTAATCAGTGACGTTTTTCACATCAATCTTTAATTTGTGTTTACTGCTTTTTGTATTCACGCTGAAACGAACCTGCTCCAACGTTAAGAATGCTTCACATAGCTGTGCTGCTGATTTGTAGAAGTTCGCACTTTCTGCACTTTCAAGTTGACGCGTAAAAGAGTTAAACCAAGGACCAAGATGCTTATTGAAAACGGCTTGTTGAAGCGCGTCTTCTTCATCGGTTAGCATCGCCATTACTTCACAAAGAGCCGCAATATGATCTTCTGGCTCTTTCACTTGATCATCACGTTCAATGCCTAAAAGCTCTAGGTCATGACGAATCTCTGCTAATGGTTTTTCCATCATGGCGCCAGTTCTATGCCAAGAGCCAAATGGAACAATCTCTCCGCGGCCAATGCCAATGAAAAGATTCTGATATTCATCTTCTAGTGCTTCGCGGTTTGATTCGGTTGCGGCTTGTTGAATCGCAATCCAAGCCTTTTGCATCGCACTCTCAGACGCTTCAATGTCTAGCGTCTTGAGAAAGTTGATCACCTCTTCAGAAGGTGCGCTACGAAACAATGCAGAAAGAACCAGATAGATTTCAGTTCTTAGTGTCTGTTCTTGCTTTAATTCTTTTACGAGCTCAGGCTCTTGTGCCTGATCCAAATTAGTATCCAAGGCCAACTCCTAGTATTTCAATTGTTTCAATGGGTCTTGAGCCATTGAATCGAACATGTCCACCACACGACAGTCTTCACACATCGCAATACGATTAATCGCAGTTTCATCTGAAAAATGAGAGTGACCGCGTAACTTGTTCTGTAACATGTCAATCATAGACTGTGGAGCGAATGGCTTATGGCAACGTAAACATTCAGCTGCTTTCTCTTCATGAATCACAACAGCCTTCTGACGTTCTTCTTTCACCCAATTCATACGAGGAGTCAGAGTAAGAACATTCTCAGGACATGCCTTTTCACACAGACCACATTGAATACAGTCTTGCTCTACAAACTTAAGTGATGGAGAGGCACCATCGGTATGCAGCGCACGTGTTGGACACACAGCCACACAGCTCATACACAAAGTACAATCTTTGCTTTCACACGAAACCGTACCGTATGGCGCATTCGAAGGGAGCTCTACAATGTTTTCAACAGGAATACGAGATGAAGACATCGCGTCAAGTGCTGTGAATAGACGTTGACGTTTATTGCCTTGAAGATCGCCAAGTGCAAGATCGAACGAATCAACACACAGTGTTGGAGGCCCTTCACGTAGAGATTCTAAATACAGGATATCGATGGTTTCTTTTGGAACACCGATTTGGTCTAGTAACTCTTGAGCGATCCCTACTTCGTTATTCAGAACACGAATGATGGTTTCTGGCATAAAACGAGAAGCAGCAAACAGAACCTGAGTTGCGCCATTCACTAACGCTGCAAACCAAGTATCAATACCAATAGAAGGCAATTCTTCAACAACGATTGGAATCACGTTATCTGGTAGCGCTTTAAGAGCCATCACGTTGTAAGTTTCATGACGAGAGCTACAGATAAGTACGATTGGATCCAGACCGCCCGCATGTTCATAGTTGGCTAGCGTACGTTCAATGAACTTTTGCGTATCGTCAGGATTTGGAAGCGCATAGGTAATCGCTTCTGTAGGACAGCTTGTTGCACAAGTCCCAACGCCCTGACATAGGTAAGGGTTAATCTCGATCTTGTGACCTGTCTTCTCTGAGCCTTCACTTGATAGTGCGCCAGCAGGACAAGCATCAACACAACGCTCACAGCCTTTAACGCCACGTGAACTGTGCGCACAAAGGTCGGTGTCTAAACGGAAGAACTTAGGCTTATCGAACGTGCCCATTAGCGTTGGAATCTCTTCCAGTGCTTCAGCCAGTTTTGGATAACCGCGCCCTACTGGGTAATACCCAGGAACAGGTACTTCTTCAGTCATGCAACTATTCAGACAAAGGTCTAAAACCACATCGAAACAATCGTGATTAATAGCCACTTTTGCCAAGTTGCTTGATGTGCCTTTACTCTCAACCACGACTTCAAACGTGCCAAGGAAACCGGATACTTGAACCGAATTTGCGAAGTACAGTTCTGGGTTTGTGCCCTTTTCGCCGTCTGTTGACAATAAGGTTAAGCTCGTTAATTGAGGTAATTGCGCCGCAGCACTTTCAATGATCGCAGTTGGACCAATAACAAGTGTATTACCGCCGCTTTCGTAGCTAACAGTAGGTGGAATCAGATTTGTTAACTCTACTGTATTTTCAAATGCATACAGTCTTGCTTTAGCGTTATTTGAAGTTGCTTGTTCTAATAATTGTTTAAGCATTGCTCAGTTCCATCTATGGACATGGATAATCTGTTCAACCTTCATTGTAGTAAGCGATAGAGAACTTGCTGAGTAATCCGTTAACAACTAACTCTTTAGCTAGTGTGCCATTCGTTAGACCATGAACTCGTCTATCTACAAAAAAGTTGATAATGAACGTTATTTAGCAAATGCCATGCCAATTTAATAATCCTTATGTATCAGTACTTTAATGCTTTGTGCCGTTTATTGTACGTATAAAAAAACCGCTTGGGACATTTTGTCGCAAGCGGTTCATTGAGTGTTTAGTCAAAATGTACCTATTATTTGTGTGGTATATTTTGTCCCACCTCTGTCAGGTCAGCTTCGTCTGACATTGTAGCTTTACCATCCGACACTGTGTTTTTATACAGTCCTTTTTCTTCACCCGCAATTTCGTCACTTTCACTGAGTTCTGACTCGGTCTCTTCAGCTTCATTAATAGAGTCATCAACCTCATCAATCAAAGTTTCTTCTTCATTATCAGCGGCTTGTTCAGGTTCGTTTACTGTGTCTTCTTCTGTCTTGTCTTTTACCCAATCGCGAAGAGTTTCTGCAACTCCTTCAGACAGAGACTTCAAATTGCTGTAATCGTCGTCGTAATCATCTAAACCATCACGAACGTTGAACTCTTCTGAGAGGAATAGTTTACGCAATGCCGCTTTTTTTACGCTTTCAGAGGCTTCTGATACCAATAATTGGGCAACAGACAAATCTTCAGAGGCTTCTGGTGCGGGATCTTGAACGTCAGCAACATGAACGTCTTCATTGGTTTCCGAAGCTTCACTCTCTAAAGACTGAGGCGCTGCTGCTTCCATTTCAGACGAAAGCTCAGCAGGCGAAATCTCAGAAGATGAAGAATCAGAAGAAGTGAGTTCTGGTGCTTCCAGTGTTTGCTCTACTTCCAAAGGTTCGTCAGTGGGTCCATCAAGCTTTCGTTGAGACCAACGGCTAAAGAAGTTAGTTGCCATTTGATCTTCCCGCGCCTTTGCGTTTCTTACGTCTTGTTTCTAATAACTCGCCATGACGACCGATGAACGCTTCCATCCAAGCCTGTACGGGCAAAGGAATGTCGTAGGAAAGTACTTGGTTGTCACCGTCCATGTATTGCCCTGCAACGGTTTGTGAGGCAGTAAGTAACTGAATGACGGGCTTAACATCAGAATCGACATTATCCATTACTAAGAAAAGCTTTGGTTGTTGGGAGCTTAGGTTGAATCGATAGTCTGTACGTTCATCTTTATGTAGTTGAAGTAAACAAACGTCTTGGGCGTCATCTTCTGGTGACAGTTCAAACCCCGTCAATTCCCATTGAGTGGTTACCCAGATACCTGTTTTGATCTCTTTCTCTATTCTTTGGACACCTATTGGCCAAGCTGCTTCTGTTTTTTCATATTGTTCTTTGAATTCTTTTATCTCAGACATACTTCACCCAATTGATTTTCTTTGGCCTGAATGTGCTTAGGACATTTTGTACTTAGCTCAATCCTATAAGCGCTATCAAGCAATAAACACGCCAATACAGGTTAACTCCAATAGCACATCTACAATGTTCGTTATCAAGTTGTCACTTAACGTTAGTCGATACTGGTTATTTCATACAACTCCACTCGGTGAACTCCCATATTTTGCGCTATTTTAATCAAATGCTTCATGTTTTCCTGAATACCCGTTATTTTGGAATAAGATTTGCTTTAAGCATGAGTTAAAGAATCGATGAACAAGATCGGCGTTAGACCCTCTTGTTAACTTCTTATCTCTTTAAATCGCTATCTCATTAAGTAGGACGTGACTGTGGTAAAACCAAACATAATAAAAACTAGTGAAAACCCACTTCAAACAATCGAAGTTGAAGTGTTTGATGAATATGGTGAGAAGCTAACCAAACAGATCGCTTGTGAACGCCCTCTTACCGTCATGTTGAACTGGAAAGAGATCGTAACCCTGATGACGCTCGGCTCGCGTCCTGAATCTTTAGTCTTGGGTTATTTGAAGAACCAAAGCTTCCTTTCTGACCCTGAAGCAGTTGAATCTATCATCATCGATTGGGAAACCAGCTCTGCAGCGGTCATTACCAATGAAGATACGAGCCAGCTTGAGCAAGCGCTTAAGAAGAAGACGGTGACCTCTGGCTGTGGTCAGGGCACCATGTTTGGTAACGTGATGAAGCAGTTGGAAGATTACCAAGTGCCTCAGACCAAAATTAAGCAATCTGAAATTTACACGGCTTTAGAAGCACTGACTCATTACAACGACACGTACAAGAAAGCTGGCGCAGTCCATGGTTGCGCTGTTTGCAAAGACGACAAGGTTCTATCGTTTGTTGAAGATGTTGGCCGTCACAATGCGGTAGATACGTTGGCTGGTGAGATGTGGCTTAACAAAGAGTCTGGTGAAGATAAGATTTTTTACACTACTGGCCGCCTGACTTCTGAAATGGTCATCAAAGTGGCGCAGATGGGTATTCCTGTTCTGTTATCACGTTCAGGCGTAACGCAAATGGGTTTAGACTTGGCTCAGCAATTTGGTATCACGACCATTGCTCGCGCTAAAGGCCTGCGTTTCCAAGTGTTCACTGGCGCAGAGAAGATTGAATTTGATGTGAAAGGTGAATAATCAGCAGTCGGAAAAAAGCGTAGGTTCGATTGGAGATTCACTAACCGCTTCTAATTGTAAAGTTCTGATGTAAATAGTTAGTGACCCTTCAAGGATAGATACATAGAAACTTAGCTAGATACAAGATACAAAAACGCCGTCATGCTTTTCAGTATGACGGCGTTTTTAATTTTTAATTTTCGGTTTATAGCTTATGCCTGAATTTCCAACGCATTGAGTTGAAAACTAAGGCTAACTTAAAGCTTAGCCGCGTGCTTTCAAGAACTCAGCGTAAGTACCGCGGAAATCGTTGATCTTGCCATCTTTGATTTCAAGGATACGAGTTGCAAGCGAGTCTACGAATACACGGTCGTGAGATACGAAGAACAATGTGCCTTTGTAGTTCTCAAGAGCCAAGTTAAGCGCTTCGATAGATTCCATATCCATGTGGTTCGTTGGTTCATCCATAAGCAGGATGTTTGGCTTGTGCATCATGATCTTACCAAGAAGCATACGACCTTGTTCACCACCAGAGATAACCTTTACAGATTTCTTAATGTCGTCTTGACCAAATAGCATACGACCTAGGAAACCACGAACAACTTGCTCGTCTTCGCCTTCTTGGCGCCATTGGCTCATCCAATCAAACAAGTTCATGTCTGTTTCGAAATCGTGTGCGTGATCTTGAGCGTAGTAACCGATGTTTGAGTTTTCAGACCACTTGTACTCACCAGTGCGTGGCTCAAGAGCGCCAGCTAGTGTGTTAAGTAGCGTTGTTTTACCCACACCGTTCTCACCGATGATAGCAACACGCTCACCTACTTCGAAAATACCGTCGAACTTGTTGTATAGGTCTTCTTCAAAACCTTGAGATAGGTTTTCAACCACAAGTGCGTTACGGAATAGCTCTTTAGACTGTTCAAAACGGATGAATGGGTTTTGACGGCTAGATGCTTTAACTTCGTCTAGTTGAATCTTATCGATCTGCTTAGCACGAGACGTTGCTTGCTTCGCTTTAGATGCGTTAGCAGAGAAACGAGATACGAACGTTTGAAGTTCAGCAATTTGTGCTTTCTTCTTCGCGTTGTCAGACAGTAGACGCTCACGAGCTTGAGTCGCAGCTGTCATGTACTCATCATAGTTACCTGGGAATAGACGAAGTTCGCCGTAATCAAGGTCAGCCATGTGTGTACAAACAGAGTTTAGGAAGTGACGGTCGTGCGAAATGATGATCATTGTGCAGTTACGTTGGTTTAGCGTATCTTCCAACCACTTGATGGTGTCCATGTCCAGGTTGTTCGTTGGTTCGTCAAGAAGCATGATATGCGGGTCTGCAAACAGTACTTGAGACAATAGAACACGAAGTTTCCAACCTGGTGCTACTTCGCTCATTAGACCGAAGTGCATAGATTCTTCAATACCTACCGCAAGAAGAAGCTCACCCGCTTTCGCTTCTGCCATGTAACCGTCCATTTCAGCGAACTGAACTTCAAGATCAGCTACCTTCATGCCGTCTTCTTCGCTCATTTCAGGCAAAGAGTAAATGCGGTCACGCTCTTGCTTAATAGCCCAAAGCTCTTTGTGACCCATGATAACCGTGTCGATAACCGTGAATTCTTCGTAAGCAAATTGGTCTTGGTTTAGTTTAGCTACGCGCTCGTTTGGATCGTAGCTTACGTTACCAGCACTTGGCTCAAGTTCACCAGATAGGATCTTCATGAACGTCGATTTACCACAGCCATTCGCGCCGATTAAACCGTAGCGGTTGCCTTCGCCGAACTTAACTGAAATATTTTCGAAAAGTGGCTTAGCGCCGAATTGTTGGGTGATATTTGCTGTGGAGATCAATGCCGTTACCTTTTTAATGTGAAAAACGCCGCAACGTTACTTGTTCGGGGCTTTAACTGCAAGTCTTGATTGCAATTACCCGCTATTAAGTGAGTGATAACCCAACCAAATCATAGTTTGAGCTGACTCACACTTTTGATTTTCTATTTATCGACGAAAAGCCGCTGATTTTCAGGGAAAACAAAATATCAAACGGCGCCCTAAAATGGGAGAGATATAACGTCCCAAATCATGCCGACCATTGAATATATCGTATGCTGATTAGTTACAGTAAAACCAACCCGATCAAAGCAGGCACAGACATAGCCAAGATGCTCAAATACTAGCCTAATCCCTGACAATTTCATGACAAAATCGATCGAAACAGGAATAAAGTACTCGCCCCCGATACGGGGTTGGATTTCACAAAGTAAGATTATCTAACTATAGTAATCCTAACCTCATAATTCTAAGAGACTTTTATGCGTTCACTATCGCGCTTCTTACTCCTCACTTTAGCCATTCTCTCATGGCCTAGTCATGCCAACTTGGAATATGACTTACAATCTCAGCCGCAGGTATCCGATTCTGCTGTTGACCTCGATGCTCGAATTGATTCGTTACCCGATCCCCTCTTTATGGAGTCGTCGGACCGACGCCAAGTCAATATCTTGTTAGCTGAAGTTCTGCGAGTTCAAAAGCAGGAAATCAAAATCTTCGAGCAACAGATAAAAGCTTATAGAGATAACAACGACGTCGATCAATGGTTTGAGGTTCAAACCAGTTACGTCACTTTGAATAGCTTAAACGTCAGTAAACAACATCTTCTGGAACAGACGAGCTCTGCGAACAAAGAGCGCTTAACCGGTTTTGGCCCTTATGGTGTTACCCAGTTTAAGCAAGAATGGGAATTAACTAAGCTCAATATTGAGTATCTTGCATACTTCCAAATCCGAAGCTTCAAGGCGTTAGTTAACGATATCTTTATTTCGCCCGTGCCTGTGATTGGTGCGTCGTTAAAAGTGTTGTTCATCTATTTCGGTTTAGTGTGGTGGCTTGCTAACAGCACTCGCTTAATTGAGTTGTTTCGAATTAACTTTCTTGAAGCGAAGACGAATCCTCCTTTCTTGGTTCGTGTCATTTGGTACATCAGCCGCGCTGAAAGTGCGATTGCTTGGCTAATTGCCATCACATTGTCATTGAGAGTGCTTTCTAGTATCCCTAGTCTGCAACATTTGATTTTCCTGGAAATCTTCACGTGGTGGATTCTAGGTGGTTCGATTGCCATCAGCTTTATTTTGGAATTTGCCTACCGTTTGGGTCGTACATCCAATCAAGAAGTGATCGCGCTGCGACTATCGACTATCCGCCGTTACGTGTGGAGCTTCATCGTGGCGGGTGTGATTCTGCAAATATCAAGTATTACGCTAGGCAAAGGCACGATTTATAGTTGGATATATAGCGCCCTGTTTTTCTGGTTTGTATTGGTTACGGTTTCAGTGCTCAAGTTATGGAGAGCGAAAGTCTTCGATACGCTTCAACACATTTCTGATCGTCCGGTATGGGTGAATTGGGCGGTAAACCGTAAGGATACGTTCTTACTTAATGTATTGGCGTCGGCCATTGGTATCGTGTGGCTGAGCGTTTACAACTTCCAACACCGCATAATGGCCTTGCTATCTAATTACACGCTGTTTAGCCAAGCTTTGGCGTATCTCTTTAGAATCGAAGTGGCTAAGCAGTCAGATCTTGATAAGAATCAGCAAAATTTGGTTCGAATCAAAGGCGATCAAACGTATGAATACATTCTGCCAGGTAATATAGACAGCACGTTAATTGACTATGCCGGTGACGAGGTTAAGCAACTGTCTCGCTACTTGATGTCAGACAGCCCGGCTATCTGTATTGTTTCAGGCGAGCGTGGTGTGGGCGCGACAACGCTGCTTTATACTTTGCTGCACAAAGTATCTAACGCTGAGCCCGTATATGTAAGCTGCCCTTACGCGGGTTACCAAGAGCTCTTAGCGCATTTAGCCGTGAGCATCGGCTTGGAAGAAGAAGCGACTGAAATTCAAATATTAGCGCACCTTCGTAAGAGCAATACCACTTACCTTATCGCGATAGATAACGCTCAACGACTGGTGAAACCAATGGTTGGCGGTCTGTCTGATTTGATTCGTTTGACCAACCTTCTGCGTCGTTCTAAAAAGAACCACCGTGTCGTGATATCGATCGCCAAATCAAGTTGGCGATTTGTGGATAGAGCGCGTGGTGAGCGTCTGCTGTTTGATTTGGTGTGCTTCCTTCCGCGTTGGACAGAGAAACAAGTGGGTGAACTTCTAAATAGCCGTATCAATACGGAGCTTGAGAAGCCGTTGTCTTTTGATGGCTTAGTGGTCCCTAAGCAATGGGACCAAGATGATATGAGTGAAGAAGAACGTGCACGCCAAGGTTTTTATCGAATTTTGTGGCACTACTCTGATGGCAACCCTACCGTTGCGCTGCGTTTCTTCCGACTCTCTTTGAACCGAAATAAAGAGACAGATCAAGCGGTAGTACGTTTATTCCATGTCCCTGAAGCGCAAGAACTAGAGAATATGCCTAAACCTATGTTGGCTGTACTTCGTTCTATTGTACAACTGGAAATCGCTTCTCCAGAAGTGTTGTCTGAATGTACACAGCTGAGCACGGCAGAGATAACGGGGATTCTGCGTTACTTTGAAAGCCGTGGTTATATTGGTTGGCATGAAGAAAAGGCTCGAATTTCCGAGCACTGGTTCCGCCACATTACTAACGTTCTTGATCGTCAACATCTACTGGTGAAGTAAAATGAAGAAGTTATTTATCCTACTATTTGTTGGCTTGGCAAGTGCTGTCAGTTTCCCGACCTTTGCGACGGAAGAGTTAGCTAACGTAGAAAACATCTCTAAGATAGCGAGCTTGGTGCGATGGAGCGGCGTGTTCTTCTCCATGATCGTTATTGCCGCAATGTGGTTGTTGCTTAAGTTCATCAATTCGTTAGTGACCAGTTTTGGTAGTCAGTTCGTGCAATATCGAATGCTGCTACAAAAGCTGCAATCGTTTACTCAGTTCTTTATCTACGTGAGCACCGGTCTTATCGTGTTCATGATGAGCTTTAGAATCAACGACCAAATCTTAGCTTTGATTGGTGGTACGCTCGCCGTGTCGGTCGGCTTTGCGCTTAAAGACTTGGCAGCATCGTTTATCGCCGGCATCACTGTGATGATTGACAGACCGTTTCAGGTTGGTGACCGCGTCACGTTCGAAGGCAACTACGGCGACATCATCACCATTGGTTTACGTTCGGTACGAATGAGAACCCTGAACGATGACATCATTACTATTCCGAACAACAAGTTCTTAAATGAAGTTACCACCAGTGGTAACTATGGCGCATTGGACATGCAAGTGGTGATTCCGTTTTACGTCGGTATGAATGATGACATCACCCTAGCCCGCGACCTGATTCAAGAAGCCGCGTCTTCAAGTCGTTACATACACTTGCCAAAGCCTGTAACGGTTCTGGTTAAACAGACGATTACCGACAACTACCTAGCGATACAGTTGACGTGTAAGGCTTATGTGGTGGACACCGCGTATGAGAAATTGTTTGAAACCGACATTACCCTGCGTGTGATGAAAGAGTTTAAGAAGCACAACATCAACCCACCGAAGATTTCAGTGGCAGCGCATTAGGCTTTTCATATTTTAGACGCTTGTAATTGTTCGACATGGCTTGTAATTGTTTGAAATAACGGGCCATAAATAAAAACACCTCCGAACTTATCTTAAGTGCGGAGGTGTTTTTCTATTCGCGTTATGAACGACTAAAGGTTAGACACTAATAACTGCGGTGTGGCTTTTTGCTGAAGATAGATACTAAAGCGACTTCCTTTACCTACTTCGGATTCAACTCGTATTTCGCCGCCAGTTTGGCTCAAAATACTTTGAGAAACGGACAAACCTAAGCCTGTGCCGTCTCTTTTTGTGGTATAGAAAGGCGAGAATATACGTTTCAGTTGGTCTTCCTTAATACCACAGCCCTCATCTTCAACATGAACGATCGCACCATGAGATACTCCATTTTCAACCCAATCTTCACTCGAGATAGTCAATGTGCCCTGTCCGTCCATCGCGTGAATCGCGTTCATTTGCAGGTTCACTAGAATTTGCAGCAATTGGTTTCGGTTCACTTCGACTGAGGTTTTAGCATTCAATTGCGAGACATACACAATGCCTTTCTTTTTTGCGCCTGTTTTTACGAGCGTAATACTTTCATCGACAATTGGATTGATATGTTGCCAAGTGATTTCGTCTTGTACACCACCGTGTCGGCTGTATTGAAGTAAGCTTCGTGTGATGTTTCGGATTCGGTCGATCTGCTCCATGATCGCGTGGACTTCTTCGTCTACACGAGCCACTTCGTCACCTAGTTCAAACTTCATTAGCTCAACGTTGCCTAGAATTACTGCTGTCGGATTATTGATTTCATGGGCAATACCTGCGGTTAACTCACCTAACGCGGCTAATTTTTCGTTGACCACCAGCTTATCTCTAGCTTGGTTGAGAAGCTGGATGTGCAGTTCGAGTTCTTCCGTTTTCTCTTTCAAACTGGCGGTACGAGAATGAACCTTACATTCGAGTTCAGACGCAGCTTGTTGAATCTCTTGATTACGCTCGTGGAGCAGATCTAACATTTTGTCGAACTGTTTCGCAAGCAACGTAAGTTCGTGTTGATCATCCAAACCCAACGTACCGATTCGCTTGTCTTGCCCCATTTGGACGAGCTTTACGACTTTATGGATGCGTTCAATTGGGTTGAAAAGATCGCGTGCACCACGGTGTACGATCAAACCCGAAGCTAACAGCAGTAATATGATGGTGATGCTGATTTCACCAAGGTTAGTCAGGTACGTTTCTACGAGTGGCCAGATTAGATAGCCGGTATAAAGCATGCCAATAACGTTATCAAACTGGTCGTGGATTGGTTGATAAGCGGTGATGTACCAAGCGTCGTAAACATATGCTCGGTCTAACCACTTTTGCCCTTGATTCAATACTTTTGAATGAACCTCATGAGAAACGCGAGTACCAATTGCGCGCCCTGCACTGTCTTCACTGCTCAACGGTACATTAGTGCTGACACGTAGGTCATCAAGAAACACAGTAACGGTACCTATGCGGCGATTAAACCCCTCGCGTTGCGGATAAATGAGATTGCTGATCTGATCAACCAACTGTGTGCTGTTATTAAGGAGGATCCCGCCATCAAGAAAACCAATAACGTGATTATTCTTGTCTCGAATTGACACAACGGTGCGGCTAACTAAACCCCGAGTTTCAACGTTTTGATTATTGAGCATTGGGACTTCGGCTTGCCTTGCAAGGTTTTGGTCTAAATCGTTGAGTTCATTTTGGCTCAATACACTAAAGAACGATTCTTTGCGTGTCAGGTCGAGGTATTCACGCTTTTTCCCCATGCTCTCAACACTCCTCCAACGCAAAAAGTCGAGCTCATAGCGAGATTTGTTTTCAGAAACCCAACGTGTGAGCTCTTCCTTTGAAATATCACTCGTAAGTTTACTTCGAAAATTATAAGACTCTGCGAATGCTTGAACGTTATAGGCCTGTTGATTTTGAATTAGATGGATACTGTTGTCGGCAACGTCCAAACGCTCGTCAACATCGATCAAAGCCCCCTGCCACGTATAATGAACAGACCAATACAAAGTGATCGCGACAAGAGCACATAAGGTAAGAATGATGGGAGCGGATGTTAGAAATAGCAGGCGATAACGCACCATGGTTTTGAACCGGAACGTCCACTTTGACCACCAATGACGTCTAATCGGCATATTCAGAGCCTTCTGTGTTCCAATCTTTATATTTACGCTCTAGCGTTTTCCGTGCAACGCCGAGGTCTCTTGCAGCTGCGGATTTATTACCATCATAAAAACTCACCAGTTGCTCGATGTGAGATTTTTCTACTTCTTTGAGTGTCCAAGTGTTGGGGTAACCTTCTGCAGCGTCTACGTTATTCAAGTTTGGTATTTCCGCTCCATGTGACACCGTCACTGAAATGCTGGTGGGCGCAGGATCGCCATTAATTTCGCGCCAATAGTGCGCTGGTGGCTTGTCTAAAAGAATGCATCTTTCGACTAGGTTCTTGAGTTCGCGAATATTTCCTGGCCATTCGTATTCATTCATCGCCAAAATGTCTTCATGCGCCCAGTTTGGGACCGGTACACTAAGTTCACTTGCTAAAAGACGAGTGAAATACGGAACAAGCTCAATTAAATCTGATGGACGTTCTCTCAATGGCACAACATCAATTTTAAGGACATTGAGTCGGTAGAATAGATCGCGACGGAAGTGCCCTTTTTCGACCTCTTGTTGAAGGTTTCGGTTAGTCGCCGCCACTACTCGTACGTCAACGGCAATTTCTTTCTCGCTACCGACTGGACGAATAGTGCGTTGCTCTAACACACGCAACAGCGCTGCTTGCATTGGTAGTGGCATTTCACCAATTTCGTCGAGGAACAAGGTGCCACCACTTGCGACTCTGAATAGACCTTCACGGTTTTTCTTCGCGCCGGTAAATGCGCCAGAGGTATGCCCGAATAGTTCACTTTCAAGAAGTTCTGGGGCGATTGCGCCACAGTTGATTGGCACAAATGGGCCTGTGCGTTTACTCGCTTCATGTACACCACGTGCAACTAGCTCTTTGCCTGTGCCTGACTCACCTTCTATAAGAACGGATGCTCGAGAGGGTGCAAATTGACTGATCAGCAATTTAAGCTGTTTGGTTTTATCTGAGTTACCGATTAACTCGGTCTTGATATGACGGCTAACATCACGCTTCAATGCGTATTGCATTCTTTGATCAAGGCGCTTATCCATACAACGTAGTACAGCTTGTATCATTTGTTCCAAATTGAAAGGTTTAAGAATGAAGTCTGAAGCGCCAAGCTTAAGCGCGGATATGGTCATCTCTAGATCAGCATAGCCAGTCATGAAAATAACATCAGCACGTTTGTCGTTGTCGTTAAAAGCCTCTTCCCACTCAATGCCAGAGCGTCCTGGCAGGTTGATATCAAGAACAATGAGATCAAAATGTTCGCTCGAACGCAGTATTTCAGCTTCTTCAACGGATCCTGCACTCGATACCTTGCCAAAGAACTTACCCAGAGCCTTCTTTAGAATAGCCTGCATCCCTACTTCATCGTCCACGACCAAGACGGAAAACGCTTGATATTGAGTCAATGTGTTTGGGTTGAGGTTCGATGCAGGTGAACTAGGTAAAGACATAATGATTAACCGATGGGGAAAGTTGGGACAGAGTGTACCAATTAACCTTTTGTGCGACAGGGACAATGTGCGACATTTTGTCCTAGCTCATATTTTAATGCATTTTGTTAGCCTAAATGACGCAGTTTTGTTCGATATAACAGCAATTTAATGAAATTTGATGCACTATTTATTGGCATTAAGCTTGCTTATTAGGTGTAGATTCCTAATTACAACAATTAGCGTCTTATGCACATGCCCTTCTTTGAGCCCTTTAAAAATAGAGGCATGTCATTCATTTATAACAGAATGGACATAATAATAATGAAAGCAATTCCCCTAACTATTGCAGCTCTATCTATCGTCAGTTACACGGCTAGCAGCGCGGAAGACACCACTCATATCAAATTGGCGACAACCACAAGTACCTACCACTCAGGCTTACTGGACTACTTATTGCCTGAGTTCGAAAAGGATTCTGGTATTAAGGTTGATGTTCTCGCTGCGGGTACGGGTAAATCACTTCGCATGGGTGAAAACGGTGATGTTGATTTGGTAATGACTCACGCACCAAAAGCTGAAGCGAACTTCGTTGAAAAAGGTTACGGCGTTTTACCTCGTAAGCTGATGTACAACGATTTTGTTATCGTTGGCCCACAAAGCGACCCTGCGAAGATTGAATCTCAAAAAGCAGTAGCTGATGTGTTCAAAGCAATCGCGAACAACAACGTGACGTTTGTTTCTCGTGGGGACGACTCTGGTACTCATAAGAAAGAGATGGGTATTTGGGCACAAACTAAGATGGAGCCAAACTTTGGCGGCTATCGCAGCGTTGGTCAAGGAATGGGTCCTACTCTGAACATGGCGTCTGAAATGCAAGGCTACACCATGACAGACCGTGGTACTTGGTTGGCTTACCAAAACAAACTTGACCTTAAAGTGTTGTTCCAAGGCGACAAGAACCTATTTAACCCTTACCAAGTGATTCTTGTTAACCCAGAACGCTACCCAAGCATCAATTACCAAGCAGCGAAAGTATTCAGTGATTGGTTGGTTAACCCTAAAGGCCAGAAACTGATCAACGACTTTAAACTGCACGGCAAACAGCTGTTTGTTGCAAACGCAGAATAGTTGGTTGCAAGCGCAGAATAGCTTGTTGTAAGAAATGAGTCGTGGGTTGTGAGTAAAGCGTAGCGTTGAAGGTTTAACCCTAACCAATTAGCGCTACGCTTAACTAAACAGTCAACGAGACCACCTAAATAATCACGTTTAAAAACCGTCTTGCTTTAAAGGCATTCACGCTTAGAAACAATCGCTGACCAATACAGGCTCAAATAGTTTGTGTCAGCTATGATTAACATCAGACACTACCGATAAAAGCCTATTATCGATTCAAACGAGATACTTCATGACCCTATGGCAAACAACGATTGATGCAATGAATCTACTGGTGAGTTTTGACCACGAATTGTGGCAAATCGTCGCGGTATCCTTCAGCGTATCTTTGTCCGCCATCTCATTAGTGATTGTTCCTGCAATCCTTATGGCTTTCTTACTGGCTTACACCGAATTCCCCGGTAAATGGGCGCTGCTTTCGGTGATCAACACCTTACAAGCGATACCGACCGTGGTAATTGGCTTGTTGATGTACATGATGCTCTCTCGTTCTGGTCCTTTAGGTGACTGGCAATTACTGTTCACGCAAAAGGCGATGATTCTAGGTCAGATGCTGATCTGTTTCCCTATCCTAGTTGCGATGATGCATGGCGCTCTGCAGGCCAGTGACCGCCGAGCAGTAGAAACAGCGCGCACTCTTGGCGTATCAACAACACGAGTCGCGTGTACCTTGATTTGGGAAACTCGTTTCCCTCTATTGGCTGCAACCATTGCTGCCTTCTCTCGTATCGTCACAGAAGTAGGTTGTTCAATGATGGTGGGTGGCAACATTATGGGGATGACAAGAAACATCCCAACAGCTATCGCCATGGAAAGCCACAAAGGCGCATTCGCTCAAGGCGTCGCCCTCGGTATGGTGTTATTAGCATTGGCATTAGCCCTTAACTTTTTCCTTTCCAGTGTGAGAGGAAAAGGCTATTTAAGAACTTAGGAACGCTGTCATGAGTATAAAAATAACAACGCAGCAAATTTCAATGCGCTACAAAGAGCGTGTTTTGTTCCACATCCCCGAATTGTCGATCGGCCCCAACGATGCCATTTATCTCAAAGGGGACAATGGCGTTGGCAAAACGACCCTACTTAAAATCTTATCAGGATTGATCAAGCCGAGCTCTGGCCGTATTCAGTCTCCGACACAAAGCTGGCAACATAGCCTGTTTCCTCGGTTAAAATTTAAAGACATCATCTATCTCCACCAAACTCCTTACCTTTTTGATGGCTCGGTGTACCAAAATGTCGCTTATGGCATTCGCTTTAATAAAGAGGGTCAAAAAGATAAGCGAGCTCAAATAATTAATGCATTAAGAATGGTAGGTTTAGAAACCTTGGCAGATGAGCACATTTCTGTGTTGTCTGGTGGTGAGCGCCAACGCGTGGCAATGGCCCGTGCTTGGATTCTTAAGCCTTCAATCTTGCTTATGGATGAACCAAGTGCTTCTTTAGACAAAGAATCTATTGAAAGATTGGTGATTATGGCCGAAGATCTTCTTCAGAGAGGCGCGAGTTTGGTCATCACTAGCCACCAAACTAACGCGTTAACCGATTTATGTAAGAAGCAGTGGTGGATCAAGGACAACACTTTGACTGAATCACCGCTTCTGCAAGTTATTAAAAAGAACAAAGCACAAGAGAATATTTATGCTGCTTCCAACGCAAACTAGTTGGGTTATTTTGGCTGGCGGACAAGCCAGCCGCATGGGCGGAAAAGATAAAGGACTCGTTGAGCTCAACGGTTCTCCGCTTATTCAATACGTTATTAACAAGCTGTCACAACAAGATGTCAGCATTACCATCAATGCCAACCGTAACTTAGACAGTTACCAAGCATTTGCACCGGTTGTTTCCGATTCTTTCCCTGACTATCCAGGCCCATTGGGCGGCATTCATGCTGGCCTTAAAAACGCGAGCACAGATTGGGTCGGCTTTGTCCCTTGCGACAGCCCACAGATTAGTGATGACCTTGTTGAACGTTTTTGTGCAGCAGTAAAAGAAGACAGCGACATTCTTGTCGCGCATGATGGCGAATTTAAGCAACCAGTATTCACCCTATTCCACAAACGTGTTCTACCAAAGTTAGAAGCGTTTTTGGAACGTGGTGATCGTAAAATTATCTTGCTGTACAAAGAGTGTGTCACGGAATACGTTGATTTTAGCGATTCTCCTAACTGCTTTGTTAATCTCAACACGCCAGAAGAACTCACCCAATTCGGAACGCTTCAATAATGAAAGATTCTAAACAACGCCCTAACCTTCCTTTATTGGGCTTTGCTGCTTACAGTGGCACAGGCAAAACAACCGTATTAGAAGCTCTGCTTCCTTTATTGACAGAGTCGGGTTTAAAAGTTGGTGTGCTAAAACATGCTCACCACGATTTTGATGTCGATAAGCCGGGCAAAGACAGCTACCGTTTACGCAAAGCGGGCGCAAATCAAATGCTGATAGCTTCGCGTAACCGTCATGTGATGATGACTGAGACTCCAGAAGCAGAAGCCGATTTTGATTACCTGTTGACTCGTTTTGATACCAACACACTTGATCTGATTTTGGTTGAAGGCTGTAAGAACATTGCTTTCCCTAAAATCGAGCTTCACCGTGATGAAGTGGGTAAACCTTGGTTGTACCAAAACGATGACAACATCATTGCTATTGCTGCTGATAACCACGTTGAATCTGACTTACCTCAAATGGCGATCAACGACTTAGAAGCGATTCGTGATTTCATCATCGATTACGCGCAGTCCTTTGACCTTTCCTCTACAAAAGGCAAAGCAGCGTCATGCTCATCTTCAAAAGACGCAGCGCCCGCGGTGTGTTGTGATTCGTTCTCTCCAGCAGGTTTAACCGTAACTCAGGGCCAACAAAAGATTGTTGATAGCATTGACGCGCTTGATCTCACAGAGAGTGTTGAATTACTGCAAGGCTACGGTCGTGTGTTGGCTGAAGATGTGATCTCGCCAATCAACGTCCCACAGAATACTAATTCTGCAATGGATGGCTACGCGATTCGTAGTGAAGATCTTGAATTGGATAGCTACAACATTGTTGCTGAAGTTATGGCTGGTCACAGCTACGACAAAACCGTTCAACAAGGTGAAGCTGTTAAGATCATGACGGGTGCACCAATGCCAGATGGCGTTGATGTTGTTGTGATGCGTGAGCAAGCCGTGCAAGATGGCGATAAAGTTAGCTTCCCAGATGCGAAAATCTCAGTTGGACAAAATGTCCGTATGGCCGGTGAAGATTTAGAAATTGGCCAACCTGTCTTTACGCGTGGCACACGCATCGAAGCACCAGAAATGGGTATGATGGCGTCGTTAGGTTTCGGTACCTGCCCTGTTCTGCGTAAAGTGAAGGTGGGTGTGTTCTCAACGGGTGATGAAGTTCAGGCACCGGGCGTTGAGCAAAAGCCAAACTCTATCTACGACTCGAACCGTTTCACGATCATCGGCATGCTTCAAAAGCTAGGTTGCGACATCGTTGATTACGGCATTATCGAAGATGACGAACAAAAGATGATGGATGTACTGCATTCAGCGTCGTTAGAGACCGATATGGTTCTGACGTCTGGTGGCGTGTCTGTTGGTGATGCTGACTACATCAAACTCGCGTTAGATAAGTTGGGTGAGATTAACTTCTGGCGTATCAACATGCGTCCAGGCCGCCCTCTTGCTTACGGCAAAATTGAAGACAAACCTTTCTTCGGTTTACCTGGCAACCCAGTAGCCGTGATGGTGTCGTTCATTAACTTTGTTGAGCCTGCGATCCGCAAGCTACAAGGTCAAACCAACTGGACACCTGTTAAAGCGAATGCGGTAGCGACAGAACAACTGCGCTCACGCCAAGGCCGTACTGAATTCAGTCGTGGTGTGTTTTCGATGAATGAATCAGGCGTGCTTGAAGTGAAAACGACGGGCAAGCAAGGTTCAGGTATTTTGCGTTCAATGAGCGAAGCAAACTGTCTAATCGAGATTTCACCAGCGGTAGATACTGTAAAAGCCGGTGAAACGGTGACGATCATTCCTTTGCAAGGCCGTGTGTAAATAAACAAGATTGTTAGCTTTAAGCGAACTTTAAGCTAGCAAATTCAGAGTAATACATACTCTAAATAGATGAAGCCCCTGATATTGGATATCAGGGGCTTTCTTTTTATGGGGGCTTGTATACAGAGTTGAATTAAACAAGCTCTACTTTAAGTAATCTGCAGTCGACCAAATTATAGTTGTTACGGCCATTTTCTTTGATTTGATAGAGCTGTTTGTCTGCAATATCACAAATCATTTTAAAGTTTCGATCCACATTGTCACTGGCTAAGTCGACGTTAACCCCACCAATAGAGAGTGTTAATTGTTCCGCATAGAGAGCTTTAGGGTTTGCTAATTTGACTTCATTTAGCATCTTTCGCAGAGTGACAACCTTATTTTCAATATCACCACTACTCTGTCCGAAGCAAATCGCCATGAACTCATCACCACCATATCTGAAAAGGTAGTCATTCTTGGTTGTGAATGTTTTTTTAAGTAAGCGACTGATAATACGAAGCGCTTCGTCGCCCTCTAAATGCCCATGAAAATCGTTATAAGCTTTATACTCGTCAACATCGATCATAAGGACCGCTAGAGATTGTTTTTGGTAGTAAGCGTTATGTATTAAGACTGGCGTGATGTTATCTAATTGATATCTATTAGCTAGACCTGTTAGTGGGTCAGTAGTACTCAAGATTTCGAGTGTTTGATTCGCACTTTCTAGACGCTGTCGTTGCTTTTGATTTTCTAGCGACACGGCAATAAAGCTAGCTAAATGTTCTATAAGCTGACAATGGTGTTCCTGATATTGGTTTGGTAGATGATGCTGAACTGACAGAAAGCCGATTAATTTTTCATTAAGAATGATTGGCGTTAGAATCATTGAGTTCGTATCAAGCTCGCCACGAAACGTAACGAAATTATCGTCTTGTGTGGTTTTACCGATATAGGGTTCTAGAGCCGCATCTGTCGCGCTATTAAAATGAACGGTAGCTCGCTTGCGAATCACATACGTACCAATGGTTTGGTTCTCTTGGCAAACTACTTTTAGGTTCGGTATTAATCCTTGAGTATCAACAAAATAGCGGTAGTCGAGTATGTCTGATTTATCGTCATACATAGCAATCCCAAACTCAGATGTTGGTAGAATCATATTTATCTTATGGAGTATCTCAGGCAGTACGCTTTCTAAATCTGCAGCGGTTGCTATGAATTGACCAATGTCAGTGAGCGCACCCATATATTTTTGCATTTGAGTCAGAACGTCATTTTGCTTCTTACTCTGAATGGTACCTACCCCTTCTAGAATACGTTCGCTCTGTTCGCGCTCATAACTTCTCATGTGTTTTTCTAAAAGATCCACATGCTGAGTTTGAAGTGCCGCTAAACCAGACCAATCCTCTTCATTTCGAAAGAGCTTCGCCTTAGTTTGGGCATAGATAGCATAAGAACGGTAACTACTCTTTAGATCAAAATTCTGTTCAAGAAAAGCGCACCCTACTTTTGCTTGTTCTCGCTCTCCAATGCCTTCTAAGAATTGAAACCAGTAAACCAAATTTTCTTTTCGATTATGCTCATCTCTCGATTTTTTGAAGTGCTCTTCTGCCTGATAAAATGCATCTAATACATCACTATCATCGAAGCCTCCCCACAAGAGCATGGTTTGCCCTAGGTAACTATGACAAAGAGCTATCGTCCTGTGACTAGAAAGCGAGGTGCCTATTCTTTTCGCTTCCATAATGGCGCTAACCGCTTGCTCAAACTCATTTGTATGTGCACAGCTATAGGCTAGGTTTAAATGGCTGACAGCACAATCTAACAGGCGATTCGCATTTTGAGATGAAATAATGGCTTTACGAGCATATTGCTTCGCTTGTTCGTATTTTTCTAAGCTTAAGTGCAAGTCACTTAGATTACAGAATATAAGTGACTTAAAATTGTCATCAACTAGGTGTAAGTTTTCTAGTGTCTCTGAGTAACAAGCATACGCTGATTGATAATCACCACGAATGTTATGGGTAGACGCAAGTAACCCGATGACAAATACATATAGTTGAATTTCTTCAGGAGCAATGACGTTTAGGCAGGCTTTATAATGCTCAGCAGCGTCAGAAAGGTTATCGTGGCGATAGCTTGTGAAACCTTTAAGGAAAAGCGCGATTGAATCCGGGATCGGTTGATTATTCGCTTCGCATAGACTCGTTATTCTGTCTTCGACTTCTTTTAATCCTTTGATTCCAGGGTAGTTCTGGATTCGCGTTATAATTCCCATGATCTTTGGGTAAAGCGTATTGCTCATAAGTTCCGTTTAAGTCAGCCAGATTAAAAAATAACGAATAGTATACCACAAAATGCTTATTACACATTCCATTCATGAGGCTAATAAGTGGTAATTTCCTATCATTATCTTGAGTGGCGTACTGTTTTTATGTAGAGTGCGCGCAAAGTAATAATTATATTGGAGAGCACCATGGCTCGTACCATTCTGTACACTTATAAAGATGAAGACAAAGAGTTATTGTTTTCGAAACAAGAACACCGCACGATCCAAGAAGCTGTTGCAGCAGCTGAAGGTATCGACATCACTGAGTATCTAAAAACTGAGCAGCAGCTTGAGTTCATTTCTGATACTAAAGCGGTTCGTAACTACCAAGACAACTATTTCCGTAAGCTTGGTTTTACTAAGCTTACATTGAAGCAAAAAGACAACCTTGGTGTTGGTAAAAAGAAGAAGTAAGCCCTCTGGCTCTTTTTCTTGATATGTAGCTTCTAGCTTTTCGTTTGTAATTAGAGCTAAGAGCTGAAGAAACGAAAACACTGAACAATAAAAAATGCCGCAACCTCTTTCGAGATTGCGGCATTTTTATTTGTTCTTTTTAACTATCTAACCTTAGCTAGCTTAACGGTAAGTAACGATTACTTAATGTTAAGGAATGCAGCGCCACGAACACCGCCTGAATCACCGTGTTTCGCTTTGATGATTTTCGGACACTTCGCTACAGACAGTAGGTATTTAGGGATACGCTTTGGCATCTCTTCGTAGATAAGTTCGAAGTTTGAAAGTCCGCCACCCAGTGCAACAACGTGTGGGTCAAGACCCGTAAACAGGTTTGCAAAACAGATAGCCAATAGCTCCATAAAGCGATCTACGTGCTCAGCGGCTTTTGATTCGCCTTCGTTGTATGCTTGAATGATCTCGATCGCTTTCTTCTTCTCACCGAAGTAGTGCTCGTAAATCAGTTCGAAGCCGCGACCCGATAAGTAACTGTCTAAACAACCTTTCTTACCACAACCACAACCCAGTAGCGGTGCGTTGTCGCCAAGGTGGAACCAAGCATCTAGAGGAAGGCGCATATGACCTAATTCACCAGCAACGTGGTTACGACCAGAGAACACTTTACCTTCATAAACTAAACCGCCACCGAAGCCTGTACCTAGAATTAGGCCTGCTACTGATGGTTCGTCTTTAAGTTCATCATCCCACGCTTCTGAAAGCGCAAAACAGTTTGCATCATTTTCAATTTTGACACTACGACCAATAAGCGCTTCTAGGTCTTTGCGTAGTGGTTTCCCCGTTGAAGCTGGTACGTTAACAACCAGCATTGTGCCGTCGTCAGCATCTTCCATTCCAGGAAGACCAAGACCAATTTTGCCTTCGCAAGAAAATTCGTTGTCGTACTTCTTTACCAAACCAGCAATTGTATCAAGTAGCAGTTGATAATCTTCAGTGGGCGTTGGTACGCGTTCTGTCGCTACTCGCTCAAGTTTTTCATTGAACGCACCAAACTCAATCTTTGTGCCGCCAACATCGAAGCCGTAATACATGAAATCTCTCCAATTTTTCCCTAAATTCGGGCAAATAAATTTTTGTAAATAAACAACTAAAGAGCATTATCCATAACACTCCCCCTACAAACCGTGATAGATGACAAACTTATCCCGTGTTTGAGTTTGTTTGAACAACAAGTCAGCACAAAGCGGTTAAAGGTTAGAGTGACTTCTCACTTTTAGTATGATCTATGAAAGCATTCAGGCTCGGTTTGGTTGGATCTGACTTATAACGTGTCTTACTTAACATGTAACTTTCCCGAAATGTCTCAAACCATAGCTGTAAAGTCTTGGCACCCTGCTCTTCACCAGCCTGTTTCAAAACCAAGCTCGCCACTTCTGCTGTCGAAAGATGTTGTTCATTGTCTGACTTGCGCATCATGTATTGAGAAACTGACTCGGGCTCAATCGATAACACAGGTAAATCTTGCAGATATTCTGAGCGACGAAAAATTCGACGGGCCTCGCGCCAGCTACCATCAATAAAGATCAGCAATAGTGTCTTATTCGAATCCCGCATTTCGCCCAGATCCGTAACCACACGCGATTTGTCATCTGTATAGTCTTCGGGGAACACTACAACAGGTTGATAGTTGTCATCTTTTAAGACATCCAACATTTCCTGGTTGGGCTCTGTGCGATGCCATAGGTAAGCGTAACTGTCTTTTACTGTATCGAGAATCAATCGACCTGTATTACTTGGTTTCAATATTTCGTTATCTGACAAGATCAACATGGTCGCGACGTTCGTACTTACGTTTGGTTGATGTTCACAGATACAGCTGTCTTGTTTTATTTTACAGAACTCACATCGCACTACTTTACACCCGCGCGCATTAAACGGCTTAGTAGCAATGGATAAACGATGTTGATATAAACGGTGAAAAACGTGGATTCTCATGGACAATAACGATAAATCTAGAAAAGTGGCACGATTGTACTTACAGTGTCCTTAGAATGATAGAAGGAATACCCATGCAAGACCCATCCCTGCTCCGCCTTGTTTGTTTTATTGTCGTTTTTGGATTGTGTGCGCTTTGGGAGTACCGCTTTCCCCGGAAAACACTGACTCAAAGTAAATGGTTTCGTTGGGGTAATAACTTTGCGTTGGTTGCTTTAAACAGTTTTCTATTAGCCACTCTAATTCCAATCGCAGCATTTCAAGCGGCGGTTATCGCACAAGAAAACCAATGGGGTCTGTTCAATACCCTGTCACTCCCTAAAGAATTCACCATTCTGTTCTGTGTCTTACTGTTAGATTGCGCTATTTACTTGCAGCACTTGGTGTTTCACCGTGTTTCATGGCTATGGAAGTTACACCGAGTTCATCATGCGGATCTAGATATTGATGTCACAACCGGAACTCGCTTTCATCCAATTGAGATGATTCTTTCAATGCTGATTAAAGTGAGTTTAGTGATCGCGCTTGGTGTACCTGTCATCGCTGTTGTCATTTTTGAAATTGTTCTTAACGCCAGTGCGATGTTTAACCACAGCAATGCGCGTCTGCCACTGTGGATTGATAAGCGATTGAGAAAAGTGATTGTGACACCAGACATGCACCGTGTTCATCACTCGATCATTGTTAAGGAAACGCACTCAAACTTTGGTTTTTTCTTATCGGTGTGGGACATTTGGTTCAAAACTTATCGCGCTCAACCTAAGCTTGGCCATGATAACGTTAAGATTGGCGTTCCAGAGATTCAAGATGGTAAAGAGCAACGGTTAGACTTAATGCTACGGCAGCCATTTGTACGATTCCCGACAACGAAAGACTAGGTTCGAATTCAGTTGAGTCTCAGTTTTTATTGAGATCAAACCTATCTTAATAACAAACCCGTCTCCATAACAAACCAAGCTTAATACCAAAGCAAAACGCCCTTAGATTCTTGTGAAAACTTAAGGGCGTTTCTGTATCAATAGGAATTTAAGCGTACTTAGTGCTTCAACTATTATGCTGTCAGGCTTAACTCAGCACGCTCGGTTTATTTGAGGGCGCTTGTTTATTTCAACACGCTCGTTTATTTCAGTACGTATTTATGAAGCATAGCTTGTTGGTACCCTGCTATCTCGGCGACTTGTTCTGAGCTTTCAATCATAGACTCTAACTGCAACTTGGTATCTTCACCCTGCTCCGATACACGGGTGATTGAATGTGTAACATCAACAGTGGCTCGGGCTTGTTGTTCTGTCGCCACCATGATTTGCTCGACTCGTCCTTTAATCTGACTCACTGCAACTTCAATCTTTTCAAAAGCTTGCTTGACATCACTACTGGTTTCCAGTGCATTCGCCATTTCGTTTCTCGACTCTGTTACAGACGCCCGTGAGCGATCAGCGGCTGCTACCAATTCATTCATCATATTTCGAATATTAGTGGTTTGCTGGGAAGTATCGCTGGCTAGTTTTCTTACTTCATCGGCGACCACTGCAAAGCCTCGGCCTTGATCTCCTGCTCGAGCTGCTTCTATTGCTGCATTCAATGCGAGTAAGTTAGTGTTGTCAGCAATGCCACTGATCATGTCGACCATTTCGCGAATCTGTTTAACACGTCCGTCTAAGTCGGCCATCGATTCTTCATTCATGCTTAAAGAGTGTTCTAGTGCATGCAGTCGCTGCTGGTTAAGTCCAACAACTTGACTCCCTGTCACTGACTCATTTTCAGCAAGCTGGGCGTCATCATTTGAGGCGTTAGAAATACGTGCAATTTCACCAATAGATGCTTCAAGTTCTGTAATGGTGGTAATCATGTTTTGAAGTGATTCATTTTGGTCGTGTAAGCTTGAGTTAGTTTGCTCTGCGGCATCGTGACTGACTTCCGCTGTTTGATAAAGCGTTTCACAGTTTCGTGTTACCAAGCGCACCGAATCAGCGGTTGAGTCAACAACAGAATTAAGTTTTGATGCGATAACTTGCAATTCCAATGGGCCAACTAATTGACTCTGTTTTGAAAAATCGTGTTCCGCGAGTAAGCTCATTTGTTGAGTAATGTTCCTGAGTCCTTTGTTCACCCAGTGACGCAATACGAACCATGAAATAGAAATGATGGCCGTTATCACTAATCCGCTAATAAATAGTACTTTGTCTATCGTCGCAATTGTCTGATTGACCACAAACTCGCTTTCATCAATTAAAATGGAAGCGGTGTTCGATAGTTGATTTAAGGTCCCTATCACGGTGTTAGCCAGATAGATGACTTTTGCTAAGTCGGCTTCTTGTTGCTCAACAAGTTCTAGCTTTTGCAGGATTTGTCTTAATACACCGTTATCTGCAAAGCCAGATTTAACCATCTCATAAGGCGCTGTTAAGCTTGCGAACTCTACGATGTCTGGATGCCATTCAGAAAAGTCATCATACGCGAGGTTAATGCCTGCAATTCGATTTCGAAGCTCTCTGTATTCGTCTTGCGCTTTTTCTAAGTCTGATTGCATCATCAACATTAGGAAGGTGTTCGCCATTGCAGAAGCACTCGCTGTGAATCGGTTAGCCGCATCGGAAGCCTCTGGGTTGTTCTGTACAAGGAAAGAACTGATACGGTTCATTTC
Organism: Vibrio sp. 1F263; assembly: GCF_041439035.1. Lineage (NCBI taxonomy): Bacteria > Pseudomonadati > Pseudomonadota > Gammaproteobacteria > Vibrionales > Vibrionaceae > Vibrio > Vibrio sp. 1F263. The sequence continues at coordinate 117,144 of NZ_JBGONI010000009.1, forward strand.
GGGTCCGATGGAACTCACACCATAGCGAAACTCAGTGACTTGGCCATCGATGAGGTTTTGCTTATTCTGAATTTCAATTTGAGACGACAACACTTGGCTAGTCATCAATTGTAAGGTCGCCATGTTCTCGGTTAAGTTTTGTTTTTGTTCAATGGAAATCGCGTCAGGAAAAGATTGGGATATGAAGAGGAGTTCTTCTAGCGTTTGGTTACTTTCGGCAACTAACACGTCGATCGAGTTGCCTGTTGTGTTAAGCGTATTGAGGTCGGTTGATTGGGTGCTATAAGTAAGAAGTTTTACCTGCTCCAACACGCTTTGTGTTAATTCGGCGTTGTTTAATGCAAGAGGTAATGCTTGTTCCGAAAGTGCTTCAAAATGGCCCCCGACCCGATCGACGCCTCGGAGACTGACCAAAGATAAAAAGATGACGAGCAAAAGAATGGAAATAAATACAGCGGTGACGGTTTGAATGAGCGAGAATGTATAACGTGAAGGTTTTATTGATAAATTTGTGTCGGGCATGTGAAATCCAGTTTGACTACGAAAAAAGATATCCTTAAGTTAGTTCGTATACTAGAAGTCCTTGATGACGTTTATATTTCAGTTTTTTGTCAGAAGAGTTACATATGAAATTCAGAAAAATGGCTGTAGTTACAATAACTTTAGCAACATTGGCTGCTTGTAGCTCGACGCCATCCCCTTCTCAGCTTAGTCAAACCGCACACAAGCCTCTGTCAAAGTTAGAGCAATCAACGACCAATGCGTATATGAGTGTGTATGAACAGTGGAAAGGTGTGCCATATCATTTCGGTGGGACTTCATTTAGAGGCGTAGATTGCTCTGCTTTCGTTCAAATCGCAGTGCAAACTGCGACCCAGCAAGCCTTACCGAGAACCACAAAAGATCAAGTTAAAAAGGGAAAGGAAATAGCGTATGGACAGGCAATAAGTGGTGACTTGGTGTTTTTCAAAACATCGATGACGGTACGACACGTCGGTGTATATTTAGGAAACAATCAATTCCTACATGCTTCGACATCGAAAGGTGTCATTATATCGAGATTGGATAACCCTTATTGGGCCTCTAAGTTTTGGCATTTTAGGCGTTTATAGTGATTAAAAGATTAACTGATAACACAGTTGCTTTGAAGGTACTATTTAAACGCCTATCGCTGTTTAGCCTAGTAAATGTACTAGAAGCTAATTAGTCGTATTGAGCGACCGCAGTATCAAACAGATTCTTCACTAATGCGATGTATTCATCTAAGAATACAATTTGTTCGTTAGTCGCTTTTTTTGACCATACACCAGCTAACACTTCACCTAAATCAGCCACCACTGAATCCGCTTCTTTCAATAGTTGAAAACGAACGCTTGAATGTAACTCAGGGTTTTGCTCGAAAATAGCCATGATATTTGTTGATATCATGTCAGTGATGATGTCTTCGACACTTTCATTACCTGTATCGCCATTACTATTAGTAAAGACATCTAGGTTAAATGATAAGTGTTCGATCAAAGCCAAATAGCCATCGGTTTCTACAACCACAATAAATCTCCGTTTAAGCTCAAGAGCAGATTAATATGTACCTGCCTAATACTATGTATATGAGTCTGTTTGTCATCTCTTTATTACTAAAAACTGTATTAAAGTGATCCGAGTTAGCATTTAAGCTTAAATTTCAATCAAAACACCCTAACTTCACCAAACACACCTAAAATATAGTGAAAAATAATCTCAACCTATTTCTGCGATTCTATTGTATGAAAATCATCATGCCGTGAGATTAGTTCCAAACTATTTCCTTATATCATTCTCAATTTCTGTTTTGATTTCAAAGGGCTTGAATCAGTTCGAGTTCACAAATCAGCCAATTGATTCTACATTAGTTGAAGAAGAGCCAAGAACATTGACGAGTGCGTCTATAAATTGCTCAGATTTATCCTAAACTATTGCTATTAAACAAACTGTATTTCTAACCTTCAGTCTTTGAGGATTTCCTATGTGGCAGGCCATTTCTCAACAACTTTCAGATACTCTTCTATTTAACTTCCAGATAACTGAACGTACCAAGGTTTCTGGTGGCGACATTAACGATTGCTATATGATTAGCGATGGTAACGAACGTTACTTTGTAAAAGTGAACCAGCGAGAATTTTTACCTAAGTTTGAAATTGAAGCTGAGAATTTACGCTTGTTAAGAGAGACTTCTACCGTTTATGTTCCTGAGTTGGTACTGATTGGTAAAACCAAAGAATGCTCGTTCATTATCCTTAATTACTTGCCGACCAAGCCGCTTGAAACAAGCAATAATAGCTATGACTTTGGCGTTCAACTTGCCCAATTGCATCAATGGGGTGAACAGAAAGAGTTTGGTTGTGACCAAGACAATTATATTGGTAGCACCCTTCAACCCAACCCTTGGCACAAGAAATGGGGACGTTTTTTCTCTGAGCAACGCATTGGCTTCCAACTGCAATTGTTAAAAGAAAAAGGCATCGAATTCGGCGATATCGATGATATTGTTGACGTCGTGAATATGCGTCTTGCAGGCCACAACCCTCGCCCTTCTTTGCTTCATGGCGACCTTTGGAACGGTAATGTTGCTAACTCAGCCTTTGGGCCAATCTGTTACGATCCCGCTTGTTATTGGGGCGATCATGAATGTGATTTAGCGCTAACTGAACTGTTTGAAGGGTTTTCAAAAGAGTTTTATGAAGGTTACCAGAGCGTCAATCCACTCGACGTTGGCTATACTGATCGGAAAGACATTTATAATTTGTACCATCTTCTCAACCACTGCAATCAATTTGGCGGCGAGTATTTAGCACAAACTGAGGCGTGTATTCAGAAGATACAGGCCGTTTAATACCAATCACAGCTAGCTACTGCAATCGATATAAGTGCAACGTTGGATATCGCTATTTGTTACGACCCATACAAGCTACTACGATTAGTGCAAGTACAGTGAGGATAATTCGTCATGCATAAATACACAGAGAAACATGTTTCTTGCCCCCATTGTGGTCATGCAATTAGCATAACGCTGGATGCTTCTAATGGGAGCCAAGATTTTTACGACGATTGCCCTGCATGTTGCAATGCAATTCATCTGGACATGCAGGTTGATGAATTGAGAGACAGAATCCATCTCTCGATTGATGCAGACGACGAACAAGTTTTCTAACACACTTTCTCTCTTGTCGAGTTGGCTCTACACCTCGATTTAAAGCTAGCCCAGAAAAACACAAAAATAGAAAAAGAGCACTTAATGTGCTCTTTTTTAATATCTTCGACTTTTACTTAGTCAACGCTTTTAGGGCAAGTGTTATTGATGAACCACTACTACTACTTCTGGTTTGCTAGCACGCGCTCAACAGTATCAACAATCGCTTGTGTTTGAGGATCAAACTCAATATTTACTTGGTCGCCTACTTCGCGGCTGCCAAACAAAGTGCGATTTAGCGTTTCAGGAATCAAGTGTACAGAGAAACGGTTCTCTTCCACTTCACCTATCGTCAATGAACAACCATCAACGCCAATATAACCCTTGCTCAATACATACTTCATTGATTCCTGTGGCAACTCAAACCAAAGCGTGCGGTTGTTTTCAGTCTTGATCACATCCACTAAGTTCGCCATCAACGTAATGTGGCCAGACATACTATGCCCGCCAATTTCATCACCAAATTTTGCTGCTCGCTCAACATTCACTTTATCACCAACAGTCAGTTGGCCTAAGTTCGTCAATCGCAATGTGGCTTGCATTAAATCAAAAGCAATCTGATTGCCCGAAATTTCCGTTACCGTTAAGCAACAACCGTTATGAGCTACTGAGGCACCAATCGCTAATCCCTCAACCATTTCGTCGCTTAGCTCAATGGTATGAGTCTGAAACAACTCTTTTTTGTTTATAGCAACCAGTGTTGCCATTCCTTGAACGATACCTGTAAACATAAGATTCCTATTTAGCATTCTAGGGCGTGTTGACCTTTCTCGGTTAAATTCTGTTCGGATGGGGACGCCTAGTCAAAAGCGTTTTAATCGCGGCGAGGGGGAAGTAGCCTAGCATCCTAAGCAAATATCCCTCAACAAAGAGTAAAACGCTTTTTGCGGGGGCGCCCAGCTCGAACCCTTCGGGCAGCGTTTGCTGGTCATTTTTACTACGTTATCGGCTTCTCATGTAGGCTAGCTACACATCGAAGCCTCTGCCTTGTATAAACACCCAGCAACTCGCTGCAAAAATCAGCTCGAAAGATCAACACGCCCTAATAACAGTTTTTCATAGCAGTTATTGTGACATTTCTTTATGATTCGTCCAGTGGAAGCTTAAGATCATTGTCTCTGATTCCTTCAGAATGTCCTTTCCTACACTATTATTCTAATTTTCCCTCTTATTTGGAGTTGTTTGTGCATCGTTACAAAGAAGAATCCTCGAATCTAATCAAACTTGCGACCCCAGTATTGATCGCATCTGTTGCACAAACTGGAATGGGTTTTGTCGATACCGTAATGGCCGGTGGTGTAAGTGCTATCGATATGGCGGCGGTTTCGATTGCAGCAAGTATCTGGCTACCATCAATCTTATTTGGTGTGGGTCTGTTGATGGCGTTGGTTCCTGTCGTTGCACAACTACATGGTTCTGGTAGACAAGTAAAAATTCCATTTGAGATTCAACAAGGTGCGTTTTTAGCGCTTGTCATCTCCCTTCCAATCATTGGCGTACTTTTTCAGACACAACTGATATTGGAGTGGATGGACATAGAACAACTCATGGCAGAAAAAACCATCGGTTATATGAATGCGGTGATGTTTGCTGTCCCTGCATTTTTGTTGTTCCAAACATTGAGAAGCTTTACAGATGGTATGTCTTTAACTAAGCCTGCAATGGTGATTGGTTTTATTGGCTTGCTATTAAACATCCCGCTTAACTGGATGTTCGTATACGGAAAGCTTGGCGCTCCCGCTCTGGGTGGTGTTGGCTGTGGCGTTGCAACGGCTATCGTATATTGGGTGATGTTTGCTCTGCTGTTCGCTTACGTTTTAACATCAAAGCGTTTGGCTAAAATCAATATCTTCGGTACGTTCCACAAACCTCAGCTCAAAGCACAAATTCGTTTGTTTAAACTGGGCTTTCCAGTTGCTGCTGCTATCTTCTTTGAGGTGACGCTATTCGCTGTTGTTTCTCTGTTGGTTGCCCCTCTTGGGTCTTTGGTTGTCGCCGCACACCAGGTTGCAATTAACTTCTCGTCACTGATATTTATGATACCAATGAGTATCGGTGCCGCCGTGAGTATTCGTGTTGGTCATAAGTTGGGTGAAAACAACACTGAAGGAGCGAAAATCGCGACACACGTGGGAATCATTGTTGGTTTAGTCACAGCCCTAATGACAGCTACATTGACGGTACTATTCAGAGAGCAAGTTTCGTTACTGTACACAGAGAATACGGCGGTAATTACTGTTGCAATGCAATTACTATTGTTCGCTGCAGTTTATCAATGTACTGACGCAATCCAAGTTATCGCTGCAGGGGCTTTGCGTGGATACAAAGACATGCGTTCGATCTTCAACATTACTTTCGTTGCTTATTGGTTGCTTGGTCTTCCTATTGGCTACATTTTAGGAATGAAAGGTTGGATTGTTGAGCCTATGGGCGCGCACGGTTTCTGGGTTGGGTTCATTGTTGGTCTAACGTCTGCAGCTATTATGCTAGGTATGCGTCTGCACTGGATGCACAAACAAGACGACGATGTGCAGTTAGAATTTAGCTCTCGCTGAGTTCTAACTCACTCAACCGGTATCCCTGATATTGAATACGAAAAAGAGCTCTGATATTCAGAGCTCTTTTTCGTTTACTGTGTGTATGACTATATTGTACTGAACAATCTGATTGGTATTAATACTCACTCTTTTCTCTAACGAAGCGCGCAAACTTGGGTTTCCCATTTTGAGTAAAGCCATTGTAGCGAAAGGTAATACGGCTGCCGATCTCAGGCGGCGCAAGTCTCATTTGATCACTGAACCCGCTTCCGATATAAAACTCAACCCCTTCTTCCGTGTGAACCAAAATCGAACCCATCATCCCTTTATACTTCCCTGTCCCGCCTTTGTAGCCAATAACTGTGGCTTCGGCATCGTGATGCCTTTTTAGTTTTAACAGGTCATTGCTTCGACCTGCTTGATAACGACTGGTGATCTTTCTGAGCATCAAACCTTCGCCATTACGTTCATCGACATTGTCTAATTGATAAAACAGAGCTTCTTCATTTTGAATAGGTACATGTTCGATGTAGCTGACATGAGGTTCTCCAATCATACTTACCCAATGCAATATGTTGTAATAGCGCTTTTGATAATCGCCAGTAGCCCCTGGCATATCAAACAGCATCAAGTCTATTTGGCGCCACGCAACATCACTAGGTGTGTGATCGAGGACGGTAGATTGGACTAAGTGGAACTTTCCTCTTCCTGCCCAGAGCTCCCCTTCAAGGTGTACCTTCGGTAAGTTTTTTGTAAACCACTTCGGTGAGTAAATGCGATTCCCATTTCGAGTATAAAGGTGTTGTCCGTCCCAAAGAGCACGAATCCCATCAAGCTTTTCACTCTTCCAGTATTCAGAAACATCAATGCCTTGTTGGTATGTGTTTGCGAGCACCAGATGATCAGGCGGTAAATAGGATGAATGAGAAGAAAGCGAACACGCCCATAGAGTGGCTATCGCCAATTTAGTTAATCTCATCATCTGCTCCGTATTGATATCTGTAGTGGTCAACAAACGCCTTTAATCCTAAGCGTTCTGACACGTAGCTAGACAACCTTTGCTAGAAGATGCGATCAACTCATCAACCTTATTTAACTTTCAATTTCATTCATATAATTAATGACTTATGGGTCTCAAATGTTAACCCATTTTTAGTTCTCATATTGAGAAACCAACTTTCTCAATATGAGATAGAGATTAGTAGTCGATTTAAGTTGTTGAAAAATATGAATATAAAAGTTGGCACATTCAGTGCAATTGTCCATACATACTTAAAAGGAGATATCGCTATGGAACTACGTAAGATTGATTTGAATACAACCACACTAACTCTTTCTATCTTCGGTGATTTAGACGCAGCGGGAAGCCGTGATGCTCAGACTGATATTGACGATGTAATCTCAAATGACGGCCACCCTGAAATCGAAGTCGATTTTAGCCAAGTTGAGTTTTTAGATTCATCTGGTGTTGGCGCAATCGTTTACATGTTCAAACGCCTAACTGAGCGCGAGCGCAACATGCGACTTGAAAATGTGACTGGCCAGCCTCTTGAAATTATGAACTTGCTACGCATTGGCCACGCTATCCCAGTAAATTCAAAAAATCCTACAAATTCATGAAGATCCACTAAGCTAGAAGTAACAAAACATAATAATAAAAAGTAAAAACATAGGACGTTGGCATGAAAATACTGAAAAACTACATAGCCCTTTCTCTGTCTGCTTTGGTTCTAGGTGGCTGTACTAGCTACCCTGAACAAGGCACCGGCGGTTTGGCTGAAAGTTATGACTCTATTAATTACCAAAATTCCGACTTTTCTCCTGTCATGCCAGACGAACCTCTTGGTCCTGAACACGGGTTACGTTTTGATTGGCAACTGGCTAAATTACATCTTGATGCCTTGATTCAAGAAGGCGCCCGTTGGTGCTTCCCCGCTGCTGTTGTGCAAGCGATAGAGAAGCAAAATCGTATCGCTCGTGAACTACAAGGAGGCCTGCTTCTAGATGCAGCCAACGACCTAGTCATTCAAAGAAAACGCTTAAATGAACTTGAAGTCCAACTGGACTATGTGACCTCACAAGCCCGCTGTGAACCACCAAAAAATGAAAACCAATTTAGAATGCAATTGTCGGTTATCGAACAGTTGTACGATCTGCTTAACGTTGACAACCAATTCGCGGAAAACTCTACCGAAGTCAATCCCAAGTACATGGGACGACTTGCCGAGGCGACCACACTACTGAAAGAACATAAATCTCTAGACCTTGTTGTTACGGGTCATGCCGATGCTACGGGTACCGAAAAATTTAACGATGACTTGGCACTTGGACGTGCTAAACAAGTCGAACGCTACCTGACTATTTTTGGCTTAGGTGCTCAGCGAATTAAAGCCGTGTCTGTGGGTGAAACTGTCCCTCTTTTTGAAGGCGAATCAGACGGTACCCGTTTAACTAACCGCCGAGTGAGTATCGAAATTATCTCCCCTAAAAATGCCGAGAAAATGGGAGGTGGATTATGAAATTATTGATCGCTTTTATCATCACCCTATCGTTAAGCTTTACGAGTGTCGTGAATGCGAGCGAAGAGTTTTCAGACGCGGTTCAAGTCGGTGACCTTATCCAAGTTAACGTACCCGGTGAAAGTACGTTGAACACAGGGTTCCAAGTGGATAAGCGTGGCCGCATTACCCTTCCTGAAGTTGGCGCCGTATTTGTTGCCGGTTATGACAGTGAGCAGCTTAACAAAGTCGTTCTAGAATCACTGGCTACCGCTTATAAAGATCTTTCGAACGCTTCGGTGTACGTCAAAGAACAACAAATCATTATTTATGTTCAGGGTTATGTCGAACAGCCTGGCGAATACACACTGGCATTGGGTTCTAGCATCCAAATGGCGCTTTACGCAGCCGGTGGATTACGTCCAGGAGCACAACTGGACAAATTGATTCTTAAGCGAGGCGCGGACAAGAAAGAGTTTAACTACAAACGTTTCCTTGATTCAGGTGACGAATCAACGCTACCTACTCTGCAATCACTGGATTCGCTTTTTGTTCCAGCATCGCCATTAGTAGGCAATATTGAACAAGAGTTCGATGCAGCAAAGCTTGCTAACTCTGGTGACAGTGCCGACTCTCGCAATTCAATTAAAGTATTTGGCGAGGTAAACGCACCGGGTTCGTTCACTTATAAAGAGAGCACCGATCTTGTTGACGTACTAATGCGCTCGGGCGGTGTGACTCGTTATGCCAGTGTTGAGCAAATCCGAGTAATTTCAAACAACACGCCTACGCTGTTCAACCTTAAACGTTATTTAGATTCTGGTGACGAAAGCCTACTTCCAATCTTACGCCCGGGTGCAACCATTTTTGTGCCGAAGCAAGAAGAAGAGATCAAATCCGGCGCCAATATGGTTTACGTCATGGGTGAAGTTGCCGCTCCCGGCGCTTTTGAAGGAAAAAGAGACGCCACCTTCATGGATATCCTTGCGAATGCTGGCGGTCCAACTCGATTTGCAGAATCGCGCCAAATACGTGTGATCAAAGCGGATGGCAGAGTACTTAAATTCGATTTAGCGGCTTACACAGAAGGCCTACCTAACTCTAATCCACCGAGCATTGAGGCCGGTGACGCTATTTTCGTTCCAGAGAAAACCGACATGAACGAGAAGTCTTGGTTGAAGATTGCGCCAGACAGAGCGGTTAACGTTATCGGTGAAGTCAACCGACCTGGTCGTATTGAATGGTCAGATGAAATGAACTTCATGGGATTATTGGCTCACGTCGGCGGTCCTACGTTGCGAGCGGACACCTCAAAAATTGAAGTTGTGACGGGTAGAAAGATGGTTGTATTTAATCTTGATGATTTCATCAGAAATGGCGCGCCACGAGATCTGATGCCGCAAATTCGTGCAGGCTCTATTGTCCGTGTCCACGACTTACCACAAGACCCTTCAGACAATAAATCTCAATGGGTACGTCAAAGCTCTGATGCTTCGATCTACATCTTTGGACAAGTGAATGCACCCGGTCGTTACCGCTTCACCAAAGACATGCACTTTCTAGACATTTTGTCTGCGGCTGACGGCCCTACTAAGGATGCTGATATACACAACGTTCGTGTCACGCATCGTGATAAAACCTACTCTAAAGTAAGCAAACTCAATTTATCACTGTACTTCGAAACCGGTGACGAATCATTACTGCCAAATGTAACCACTGGTGACACCATTTACATTCCAGAGAAAGGTAAAAACTGGTTAGACACACCGAAAGAAGAAACCGTTCGTGTGCTTGGTGCGATTAACAACCCAGGTCGCTATGTGTTTAACGACAACATGACCATTTTAGATATATTGGCAGAAGCGGCAGGCCCTACCGACAATGCTTACGTAGAGAAAATTACCATTGTGAATATGTCTTGTTGCCAAGGCCAAGCTCGTACCTTCGACCTTGTTGAATTCAGCAAAACAGCCAATATTTACAACCTACCAGTACTGCGCGCTGGTGACACTATCTACATCCCAGATCGCCGTGAGAGCTTTATGGAAAAAGCTCGTGTAGGTCTAGAAGACATATTACGTCTAACAACAATGATCGTCTTAATAGGAGCTTTATAATGACAATTTCAGCGACCCATGCCGAAGTCGAGCAACTGTATTTAGCTTCTGAACTTAACGGACAGAAATCGATTTGTGTGACTGCCTGTCATTCAGGTGACGGGGTAACCTCTGTTGCAACTGCATTAGCAGAACGTTTTCTCCTTGCTGGTCATTCTACGCTTTATGTTGACCTCAACTTATACAACCCTGCTTTCAAAGATTTGATGATGTTAGAAGACAGTCAACAGGGGCAGTTAATAGAACATGTTGAGTCTCACCGGATGTTCATTGGTGTTCCTGCACCTCAAGTGGCATCAACACAGCTTGCTTATAAAGACCCGACAACGTTACAAAAAGTGGTCAACAAATGGCTAGAGAAATACGACAGAGTCATCATCGACACCTCACCGCTTCTCAACATTAACAAAGGGAATATCCCTGCACAGTCTGTTGCAAGTGCCTGTGACAGCACATTGATGGTTGTCGCCTATGGTGAAACGTCAACTCACCACCTAGAACAAGCGAAAAAGCTGCTTGATGCTCAGAGTATCAATCTAATGGGCAGTGTGATGAACATGAAACAAACTCCTAGCTTTGCACAAGAGTTGGTAAGACAAATCAATCGAATGAAATTCCTTCCAGCTAAACTTCGCGATAGCTTGGCAAACAAGCTGTATCAAAATGAGTTTTTAAACCTGCCGATGTAAGTTTTTCGCGCCACTGTAACTTTCTTGTACAACTATAGCTTTCTTGTACAACTGTATGGCTGTCATTGATACGATGACAGCCGCCTACCCTATTAAATTTCAAGCCGCGACAGCTCTAAACACCCCAAAACCAAATTGGGTGTTTTTGGCGAAATTATTATTGAAAATAAGATTTTAAAAACCATTCAACGCATTTCACACACGTCAAATATGGTCTTACCACCTTTAAATCCCTTCAAAAATCAACAGCCCCATGCCTAACTTTAGCGGTAATGTGACACAGACGGTTAAAGTGCCATGTAAATCGCATCAAAGATGGAATTCGTACGATTATTCCCTAAGATTATAAATAGAGGTGGTTTTTGACGAATTTGTAATAGTTTGACAAAGTTATCCGATGGCTGTTGAAACACAGTGGATGAATTGGCAAATCACACTTCACTGACTTTGCACGTTTATCTATTCAAACTTCACCCATCCCTCCTTCTGCTCAAATGGTTCAAATACACGGAAAGGATCACCATCGAGCAATTTAGATAATCAATTTACCTTGGTTACCTTAGTTGTATTATTAAAGAGAAAGGAAACTCAATATGAAATACAAGTTAAGCTCCGTATTTTTGTTAGTAGCAGCAGCCAGCGGTAATGCTAACGCTGGAGAATGTGGCAGCGTAACAATCGCAGATATGAACTGGAACTCTGCAACACTGATCGCCAATATCGACCAATTCATCCTAGAACATGGTTATGGGTGTGATGCCGAACTTATCCCTGGCGACACCATGCCAACAGGCACATCCATGATTGAAAAAGGCCAGCCTGATGTTGCACCTGAACTTTGGAGCAACAGCTTAAAAGACGCATTGGACAAGGGTGTCCAAGAAAAACGTCTTCGCTACGCAGGTAAAGCACTTGTGAATGGCGGTGAAGAAGGCTTTTGGGTTCCAGCTTACTTAGTTAAACAATACCCAGAGATGGCAACCATCGAAGGTGTACGTAAAAACGCTAGCTTATTTAAGCACCCTGAAGACCCAGATACATCAGCATTCTACAGTTGCCCAGCAGGCTGGAACTGTCAGATCAGCGCCGGAAACTTGTTTAACGCTCTTGAGCTGGAAGACAGTGGTTTCACGATTGTTGATCCAGGCTCGAGTGCCGGCTTATCTGGCTCTATCGCAAAAGCTTATGAGCGCGAAGAAGCTTGGTTTGGTTACTACTGGGCGCCAACTGCCGTTCTAGGCAAATACGACATGGTTAAAGTTGACTTTGGCAGTGGTGTTAATGAACAAGAGTTCTTAACTTGTACCACCAAAGAAGACTGTGATTCACCTAAAGCGACCATGTACCCGCCTTCACCCGTTCACACTATCACCACTGAGAGTTTTGCGTCACGTGCTCCTGAAGCTTATGACTACTTCACTAAACGTGGTTTCACAAACGACAAAATGAACTCGCTGCTTGCTTGGATGGAAGACAATCAAGCCGATGGTGAAGAAGCGAGCTTGCATTTCTTGAGTGAATTCCCAGAAGTATGGCACCCATGGGTTTCTGAAGAAGTGGCTAAGAAAGTTGAAGCCGAACTGTAAAAGCTTGGTTTAACAACAAGCAATTACGCTTCAACAATAGAACAGAAATAACGTCGCTATACTTGATGTTATTCATGATTCGGAGCCCTTTTCATAGGCGATTACCTCATCGTATGAACAAGTGGCGCCGAACTATAAGGATATAAAATGGCTGACACCAATTGGTTATCAACCTTTCCAGAGATGGAACGCGCTGATTTACGAACCATAAAAAAGACGCTAGATGGCGCATACCGTGAATTCTCTCGTGAATACGGTGAAATGATTGAATCTCTATTTGACCCTCTTCTTTCATTCCTGGTTTGGTTTGAAAAACTTCTTATCTCAACCCCTTGGATTATAGTCCTCGCTGTTTGTACAAGCCTTGTCTACGCCGCGAGTCGCTCTTGGAAACTGGCTTTAGGTTGTGTCGCTTCCCTGCTCCTTATTGGTTACTTTGGTATGTGGGAAGACACCATGCGTACGCTTAGTATCATCACTGTGTGTACCTTGGTTTCGATATTCTTAGGCATTCCGATTGGCATTGCGATGGCTCGTTCGAATCGAGCGCAATCTATCGTTACGCCGATGCTTGATATCATGCAAACCATGCCGGCATTCGTTTACTTGATCCCAGTGGTAATGCTACTCGGCATCGGTAAGATTCCAGGGCTAATCGCCGTGGTTATCTACGCGATTCCACCTGTGATTCGTTTAACCAACCTAGGCATACGCTTAGTCGACAAAGAAGTATTGGAAGCGGCTACCGCTTTTGGTGCGAGCAAAAAGCAACGTTTATGGGGTGTTCAACTACCGTTAGCGATGCCAACGATCATGGCGGGTATCAACCAAACCATCATGATGGCACTGTCTATGGTTGTGATCGCATCAATGATTGGTGTTAAAGGCCTAGGACAACCGGTTCTTAAATCCATTACCAACCAATACTTCACATTAGGCTTGATGAATGGTTTCGCCATTGTGGCCTTAGCAATCCTTTTTGACCGCGCTTCGCAGGCGTACGCAAGAAGAACCAATGCGCACCTAGGAGGACTCAAGCATGACTAAACCATTGATTGAGATTAGTGGCCTATACAAAGTGTTTGGGCCGAAACCGATGTCTGTTATGAACCGAATTCAGAACGGCGAACACAAAGACCAGATTCTTGCTGACACGGGTCATACCGTTGGTTTGAAAGAGATTAACCTTGAGATTAACCGTGGCGAAATCTTCGTTATCATGGGGCTTTCTGGTTCAGGGAAGTCGACTTTGATTCGCCACTTCAACCGTTTGATAGATCCGACTCAAGGTAAAATCATGGTTGAAGGCATCGATGTGATGAGCCTCAATACCAAGCAATTAGAAGAGTTCCGTCGTCATAAAATGTCGATGGTATTCCAACGCTTTGGCTTAATGCCTCATCGCACCGTGGTAGAAAACGTTGCGTACGGTTTGGAAGTACAAGGTATCAAAAAAGAAGACCGTTTAGCGAAAGCCAATGAGTGGTTAGAAACGGTGGGGTTGAAAGGTTACGGCAAGCAGTACCCTGCCCAGCTTTCTGGCGGTCAACAACAACGTGTTGGTCTTTCTCGAGCTCTGTGTACTAATGCTGAAATCTTATTAATGGATGAAGCGTTTTCAGCGCTCGATCCTTTGATTCGAAGTGAAATGCAAGATCAACTCATTGAACTGCAAGAGAAGCTTCATAAGACGATTGTTTTCATCACCCACGATTTGGATGAAGCACTTCGTCTCGGCGACCGAATCGCAATTTTGAAAGATGGCGAGTTGGTACAACAAGGTACGCCACATGAGATTCTGCTGAATCCAGCCGATGACTATGTAGAGGCATTCGTTAAAGACGTAAACCGTGCTCGTGCCTTGACCGTTGAAACCGTTATGCAGCCCCCTCTCTATCGAATCACATCTGAAACGATTGAAGGTGCTTTGGCACAAATGAAGATGCTGAAAAATGACTACGCTTATCACGTAACGGATGAAGGCTATCAAGGTCTAGTCACACAAGAGAGCCTACAGGATGCAGTTGAAGATTCATCGGTGCATGACTTCAGTGAAGAGATATACGAAGAAGTTCCAGCCATTTTGCCTGATGCGGTGATTGAAGAAGTGCTACCAGACACTATGTCTTGTGACTATTCTCTTCCGGTTGTTGATGAGGACGGTAACCTAAAAGGTGAACTAGAGAGAAGCGCTGTTGCTGATATCTTCTCTGAAAGTAGCGAGGAAGAAGTAGAAACCGACCCAAAGCCAAAGATTGATAAAGCTTCGTAGTTCAACTTTTCGTTATCTAAAGCACGGCTGTTTAAATTATCGCTATTTGGGTTATCGGTATGTGGGTTATAGCTTTTTAGCTTAGCCAAGCGAGTTAACTGGCTCTAAGACCACTGTTGTTAGTAACTGCAGTGGTCTTTTTTATGTGTATCGGCCTCGCTTTGTCCTGCACTCTCCCCTTTAAGCTTATAAGTACCCAGGCTAATAGGTGCCTAAGTTTATATTTCATAAGAGAAAACAAATTTAAATAAGTTCGTTAGGTTTGTCACAAACATAGTGGCAATTCCGGCGAGAAGGCAATTAATTGCTTCGTTTATAAGGCAAGCAGTTGAAATTATTCTAGAAAATGACTAGAACTTAATAGGGGCTGTTAACCTTTCGAGCTGGGTTTTTCAGCATCTTGTGGAAAATTAATACAAGGAAGAGGCTTTGACGTGTAGCTGGCCTACATGAAAAGTCTCTAACGCAGTAGAAATGAACCACAAGGGCTGCCCGAAGGGTTCGAGCTAGGCGCCCCCACAAAAATCGTTTTATGCTTTGTTGAAGAATATTTGCTTAGAATGACTAGGCTACATACTCTTCGCCGCACCTAAAACGATTTTGACTAGGCGTCCCCATTCGAACAAAACTTAACCACGAAAGGTCAACAGCCCCTTTACTCATGGATATTAGGCTCAATAGAAGGACTTAGTTTGATGAATTCCACTTTAGCGTCAGACACAGCTGCACATCTAAACTCACAAGAAGTTAGCGAGCTTGTTGATGAAAGCGTTCTAGAGCAAATGATTCGAGATACAAGTGCGGATATTATCCCGATCTTGATCGACCATTATGTCGAAGAATCACAAACACGGTTGGTCGCCATAAAAGAGGCTGTCGCTCAGCACGACGCTCAAACACTTGAGTTTGAGGTCCACACTCTTGGCAGCACGGCGCTATCATTAGGTAATCGCCCTTTGGGTGAGTTGGCTCGCGCTTTAGAGAAGCAATGTTTAGAACAGAGTCACGATGCGGCATTTCTGCAAGTTGACGAATTACTAGAACTCGCAGAGCGTTCAATCAAAGCCTTGCTTGACAGGAAACAGGCAGGCTTCAGTTAACTTTGGATGTTCATATAAGTATCAGATAAAAACTCAACATAGTCGTTATTAATATAGTCGCCATAAAGATGCGAACCAGTATGAGTAGCAATGCGGGAAATTCTACACACCGCGCCTTAAAAGATTGCATGCGGTAGATAACAAATACACAAGACTCGTATTGATGGTTCCATATCACTATGTTATTGATTGGTTAGGATAAAGTTTCAAAAGGAATACACAATGCGCCCTAAGGTATTGTTAGTTGAAGACTCCACCTCACTCGCCGTACTCTACAAGCAGTACGTAAAGGACGAGCCCTACGATATCTTCCACGTCGAAACCGGCGTGGAAGCTAAGACCTTCATTGAAAGGCACTCTCCACAGCTTGTTATTCTCGACCTTAAGTTGCCCGACATGCCAGGGGAAGAAGTCTTAGATTGGATTAGTACGAACGAAATACCAACCGCCGTCATTATCGCGACGGCACATGGCTCAGTAAACATTGCTGTAGACCTTATCCAGCGCGGTGCGGAAGACTTCTTAGAGAAGCCCATTCAAGCCGACCGACTAAAGACCTCTGTTCGCTTACATCTAAAAAGAGCTAAGCTAGAGAACCTTGTCGATGACATGCAAAGCAAGTTCGATCGTGACCGCTTTCATAATTTCATCGGCTCTTGCCTACCTATGCAAGCGGTTTACAAAATTATCGATTCGGTAGCACCAACTACCGCCAGCGTGTTTATTAACGGTGAAAGTGGTACGGGTAAAGAAGTGTGTGCGGAAGCGATTCACCAAGAGAGCCAGCGCAACAGTAAGCCCTTCGTTGCTATTAACTGTGGTGCTATCCCTCGAGACCTAATGGAAAGTGAAATCTTCGGTCACGTTAAAGGTGCATTTACCGGTGCGACAACCGACCGTAAAGGTGCCGCAATGCAAGCGCATGGCGGCACCCTATTTCTCGATGAGCTTTGTGAAATGGAACTGGAGATGCAGAAGAAGCTCCTACGATTTTTGCAAACCGGTACGTTTACCCCACTCGGTGGCAACCGCGAGATTAAAGTGGATGTCAGAATTATCTGTGCGACCAACCGCGATCCACTGGTTGAGGTAGAAGAAGGACGCTTTAGAGAAGACCTTTACTATCGTGTTCACGTTGTGCCTATCGAGATGCCACCGCTTCGTGAACGAGGAAGTGACATTGTCACCCTGTCTAATCACTTCTTGAAGCTGTACGCGAAGCAAGACAAGAAGAAGTTCAAATCAATAGACAAAGAAACGCAGAATCTACTTAAACGTTATGCGTGGCCAGGCAACGTACGTCAGTTGCAAAACATCATCCGTAACATCGTGGTGTTGAACAATGAAACGAGCGTGACCAAAGACATGTTACCGCCTCCTATTAATAAAGTAGACGCAGCTCAAGCCACGAAATCAGTGACACCTATTCGAGTAGCTGCACCCCAAGCTGCTGTTGTGGAAGCACCAGAAGCTAAGTTGCCACCTATTACACCGGAAGAGTTGGATCAATCCTCAGTTGTCCCCGCTAACAACGATCCGATGACGCCCGCATTTACAACAAGCGAAGGTGCTATTCGTCCAATGTGGCAAATAGAGCGCGAAGCTATTCAACATGCCATCAATCATTGCGATGGGAATGTGTTAAACGCTGCCGTGCTGTTAGAACTTAGCCCTTCTACTGTTTATCGTAAGAAACAGGCTTGGGAATCGGAAGATGAGTACAATCAAGCCTAGCCAAGGTGTACTCAACGTAAACCTTCACGAGATTTGGCTGTTGATCGACAGCCAAACTTTTGGAGGCATAGAAACGCACGTTTTAGAGTTAGCACAAGGCCTGATATCTGAAAGCGCCCAGTATTCAGAGGCTATTCGAATCGTTCTTTTGACTAAGTTTAATCCTGAAGCGATCATCGTTGAAAAGTTGAATGCGCTGAACATCCCTTATAGTTACCTCTCCGATTTAGCCTCATACTCTGCAGGTTCAAGCGGCAATAGCGCGACACAGCTTAAACGTGCAGCTCATCATTATGAGCCAAGGCTTATCCATGCTCATGGTTACAAAGCCAGTTTGGTCAGCAAACTAATAAAGCTCCCACCTCGTTTTAACAACACCAAACAAATCACCACTTATCATGCCGGTGAAACTCCAACAGGCAAAGTATGGCTTTATGACTGGCTCGACCGTTACAGCAGCTTTCTTTCTGATCAGTCGCTCGTGGTCAGTGAGAAGATTAAAGCGAAAGTGCCGAGTAAAACCCATCAATTGAATAACTTTGTTAAAGTCCCTACCGGATTAACAAAGTCCCCTTCATCAAGCCCATTCCATGTTGGCTTTGTGGGACGATTAAGCCACGAAAAAGCGCCAGATCGATTTGTCGCATTAGCCAAACCGTTTCCTGATGTTCGGTTTGAGCTTTTTGGTGACGGGCCAGAAATGGAAGCGTTAGTTAAATCGCAGCCTGATAATGTTACCTTTCATGGGCATCAGACCAATATGGACGACGTCTGGAGCCAAATCGATTTGTTAATCATCCCTTCCCGCTTTGAAGGCTTACCTATGGCGGCATTAGAAGCCATGATTCGCGGCATTCCTGTCCTCGCCACCTCAGTTGGTAACTTGCCTAAACTCATCGAGCACCAAGTTAACGGCTACCTCGCCAATTCAGAAGCTGAACTAGTACAGTTTTTATCTTTGTGGATGTCATTGTCGATTGAACAACGTGACTCTCTCAGAAGTAACGCGATAGAAACGGTCAAACACCAATATTCGCCACAAGCTGTTGTCCCGAAGTTGTTGGAAATCTACCAACTCGATCGTTAATCCTAGTCTTAGTAGATAACTGGTTATTTTAGCTTGATAATTTAGCCGTTTTAGTCAGTTTTATACTGATTCTCAAAATGACACATCTCAACTTAAGATTATAGTCTTACTCAATAATCCATCATTAAATCAGTTGGTTAAATGAAATGCATAACTGGCACTCGCTTTGCAATCTTTAACATCACGCGTTAGATACGACTTTCAAATGTATAACGATAGAGAGCTGCCATGAATAGTTTACTCAGCAATAGAGATTACAATGCTCACCCCTGAAGCCAATAGATTGCCAGTCATCATCACTATCAGCACCTTGTGTGTTGGGCTTGGTATTGTTTGGTACTTTGTGCCTCACCCTGCTGTCATTGTCGCGCTCGCTCTTGTGCCATTAGCTGGGTTATTCGTGTTAAACAAGACATTCTGGCTAGTTCTACTGTTCGTTGTCTTTTCATTTTTCCGAATTCACGAAGCCATACCTCAACTCTATTCGTTAAAAATACCGCTGATGCTTTCATTAGGTGCCCTGTCAGCTCTGCTCTGGCATGCATTAATCAGTAAAGAGCTTAAAATCTTCTGGCACCCTTGTTTAAATTGGCTCGCCATATTTTGGGTCTTGGTTTTCATTGGTATTATCTTCGCGTCCAACAGGCCAATAGCACTTGCAGAATTCAAAGGTGTTTATTGGAAAATAATCGTCATGACGCTTGCGATTACTTGGTTAGTAAACACCACGGAAAATCTTGCAAAAACCGCGATGACGATTATCTACGCAGGCGCTTTAGTCAGTTTTATTGCCGTGTACAACTCAGTAAATGGTATTGGGCTTGTTGAAGGCTCGCGCGTAACTATTGGGCGCGATTTTGGATCTATGTTAGGTGACCCTAACGACTTAGCACTGGTACTGATGTTCCCACTCGCCTTTACGATAAGCCAAGCCACCACATCTGGCATCTCACGGTCCAAACGTTTCATCAGCGCCTTAGTCTGCCTGTTACTGCTTGCCGCCATTATTGCGACTCAAAGCCGTGGCGGATTACTGGGTTGTATTGCGGTGATTGGTATTTTTGCGTGGAAACTAGTTCGTTCTAAAGTCCTGTTAATCTCCGTAGGAACCATCGCGGCCGTGGTGCTCTATTTAGTTGCGGGGATCTCAGACAGAGCTTCTGGTGGTGCCGCTGAACAAGGTATCGATGAATCTGCAATGGGTCGAATATATGCCTGGGAGGCGGCAGTAAAAATGGCGGTTGAGAATCCACTGACTGGCGTAGGGTTGAACAACTTCTTCTCGAACTACTTCTTTTACAGTTCGCATTGGGACGGACTGAATCACGCCGTTCACAGTACGTGGTTTGGTGTGTTAGCAGAGACTGGCTTCATTGGTCTTATCATTTTTGTCTGCCTTATCGTTTCTTTGATCAAAACCTCCCGATCCACACTCACCAGATTAAAAAACTCAACCAGAGAAATCGCACCTGAACTAAATGCGGTCGCGTATGCGATCTATGCAGGCCTGATTGGAACAATCGTGTCGGGTACATTTTTGACTCAAGGCTTCAACTGGCCGATTTATATCCTCGCAGCGCTCACAGTTTGCGTCTCTAACGTATCTCAAACTGCCTGTCAAAATGAGAAAACCTAAAACCCACATTTTAACCCATTGAAAATATTATATTTATTAAATGGCACAGTATATGAAAGTACTTCTATATAACAAGATAGAGGAGTTTCATTATGACGTCAGTATCTATACATCAATTCAAACATTGGCTTAAGTTTCATCCTAATTCTCGAATTAGAAATGTGTTTTTCATTTTGAAAGACATCAGAAGCGCAGAGCTACCTACCCCTCAAATACTTAATCGTTGCCTCTATCAAGCGCACAAGCTAGTGGTGAATTTGGTTTCTGGCTTGACGAGATTCTTCTACTGGACACCGGCTTTCAAAGGTCGTGTCGCTCAGTGTGGTAAACGCCTGTACTTGTATGGTGGTCTGCCTTTCGTCAGCGGTCCGGTGCAAATTACGATTGGCGACAACTGCCGTATCTCTGGCCACACGACATTCTCTGGTTGTACTCAACCACTTGAAGGCTTGGAACACCCATTATTGTCGATTGGCAACAACGTCGACATCGGTTGGCAGTCGACGATCGCTGTTGGCGGTAAAGTCGTTATCTCTGACAACGTACGAATCGCTGGCGGCGCGTTTCTATTTGGATACTCTGGTCACCCGCTGGATGCAAAACGTCGAGCGCAAGGTGAAGGTGATGACCCTCAGCAAATCGGCGACATCATTCTTGAACCCGATGTTTGGCTAGGCACGAATGTGACGGTTAAAGGCGGCGTAACCATCGGCGAAGGTGCCGTTATAGCCGCAGGCAGCGTAGTAACAAAGAATATTCCTGCCTTCGCAATCGCAGGTGGTAACCCAGCTCGAGTTGTCGGCCAGATTAAATCCGTTGAAGTGACAGAATCCGATGTATTCGATTCATTAGAGACTCATGGAGGTGACCATGCGTGATTTAATCGTATTTGGTGAAGACTTTGGCGGCCTACCTTCATCGACTCAACATTTAGTTCGTCATCTTGCCAAGCAACACAAAGTCTTGTGGGTCAACTCAATTGGCCTAAGACAACCGAAGCTGTCCGCTAAAGATGCCACCCGAGCGTTCAACAAATTGTTTGGCAAAACCAAAGCCGTTACTCAAAACATGCTCAACTCTGAGGGACACGACAACATTACTATCGTTAACTTAAAGACAATCCCTGCGCCTGCTTCTAAATTTTCTAGAAAGTTGGCTCAGCAAATGATGTTGCACCAACTAAAACCAGTGATTGCCGAGCTTAATCTTAACGCGCCTATCCTATGGAGTTCTCTTCCGACTGCTGTTGATCTGTGCGGACACTTAGGCGAGTCAGCGGTTGTTTATTACTGTGGGGATGACTTTAGTGCACTTGCGGGCGTAGACCACAAGACGGTCGCAAAGCATGAATTAGAACTCATTGACAAATCAGATTTGATCTTCGCTGCTAGTGAAAAGTTGATGGACAAATTCCCTAGCGAGAAAGCTCAGCTCTTACCACATGGTGTCGATGTCGGACTATTTTCTACACCTGCACCAAGAGCAAAAGATTTACCAAGCAACCACCGCCCTATTGCTGGTTTTTATGGCAGCCTTTCTAAGTGGCTTGATTATGAAATGATTGTTCATGTCGCGACAGCAATGCCGGAATGGGACTTTGTATTCATTGGCCCAAATGAGCTTGATACGATCATGCTGCCTAAGTTGAGTAACGTACATTACCTTGGCCCACGTCCACACCATACGCTGCCAGGCTATTCTCAACACTGGGATGTGAGCTTGTTGCCGTTTGTTGATAACGAGCAGATCCGAGCTTGTAGCCCACTCAAACTAATGGAGTACCTTGCGGCCGGCACGCCAATTATCACAACTCAATTCCCAGCATTAAAGCCATATCAAGAACATGTCACCACAGTTGGTAGTGTAAACCAAATGATTTGGGCGCTTGATCATGCACGCCAGCTGAGCAATTCACCGATCTCTGTCGTCGAACAAGAGAGCTGGCAGAACCGTGGTAACTTCGTACATTGGATGTTGGAGCTTTTATGAATAATCTTAAGTTGCGCTTACTAGTCATCCTAAATGCCATGTGGCGCCAACGCTACGTTATTGTTCTCCCAATCTTTATTTTGCCCTTTGTTGGCTTCGGTGTGAGCAAGTTGGCCCCGACTAAATATGACGCGCATACCAGTATGTTGATTCAAGAAACAGCCAAGATGAATCCATTTTTGGAAGACATCGCCGTCTCTACCATGCTCAAAGATCGACTTAACGCATTGAGAACATTGCTTCACAGTCGACATGTTCTTTACTCGGTCGCTGATGAACTGCAATTAACTAGTCCAGATATGCCTGAGGTTGAGAAACAAGAGATCATTACTGACTTGTCTCAGCGTTTATCAGTTACTCAACTTGGAAAAGACTTTCTAAAGATAAGCTTAACGTCGAGCACTCCAAATGGAATGGAACAAACGCTTCGAGCGGTGAGTGAACATTTTATTGAACAGCTGCTCGCGCCGGAACGCTCGTCAATTGAGGACTCAAGTAATTTCTTGAAAATCCATATAGACAAACGTAGCGCGGAACTTGAAGAGGCAGAAGAAGCGCTAGCCGCATACATGAACGAAAACGTCCAATCGACGCCAGAATTGCAAAGCCAAAGCTTGAATCGCTTAGCGTCACTCAAACAAACACTGGCGGAAAAAGAGGCGGAATTATCGGGTGTTGAAAAAAGTTTAGGGTCAATCGACCAACAACTTTCTAAAACAAATCCCGTGATAGGTCGAATCGAAGACCAGATCATCGACATTCGCAGTGAGCTGACTCTGCTGCAAGCCAAATACACAAATAAACACAGTGCCGTACAAGCTAAAGTCCGTGAATTAGACAGGCTTGAAAATGAACGAAAAAGTTTGCTCGAGGTTACTCAGCCAACGATGAACAGCGACCAGCTTTGGGACATCGCAAGTAGCACGACACTGAACAAGCTTTCTGATACCCAACCTCTTCTGGTCACTCAATTACACAGCCTACAACTGGTTCGTGCTCGCTTTGAGTCTTTAACAGAAGAGACCAAAAGCCTTCGTACTATGATTTTCGAATTAGAACACAAGGCGAATAACTTCGGTGAAAATGCCAAAGAGATGTACCGCCTTAAACGTCAAGTTGAAATCAAGCGTCAACTATATGATGAACTGACAGAGCGTTATGAAATGGCTCAGCTAACGGGTTCGCTTGGTGTATTCGAGCAAAACAAACGTGTGAAGATTATCGATTTGCCTTTCACGCCTAGCATGAAATCTAACATGCCGACTTTTATCTTTATTCTGGCTGGATTTGTTGCGGGCATCGGATTGGGCATTGGTCTGGCGGTATTGTTCGAGCTGTTTGACTCTTCAATCAAGCGTAAAGACGAAATCGAAGAGATCTTAGGTGTCCCTGTGATAACGGTGATACCTAAAATGGGCTAGTCAGCCTCAAAAGCATGTTTAACTTGCTAGCCTCGTAGCCTCGTAGCTTCTTAGCTTCTTCTTATCTTTTTAGCTTCCTAACACTAAACGCCAACATTCGCTTGGCGTTTTTTTTGTCTAAAGCCTCAAGTTCTAACGCTACTTTCGATTAACCCAAGCCCTATGCTCCAAATAGCTATTCATTGATGTTTTGTTTTGATTCCCATTTTGAGAAACAAAAAACGCCCTATAGAACCATGATTTAAACGGTTGAAATATAAAGGTTATTTAATTGGCACAACTCCTGCAATCTCATTGTGTAGCTAAACGTTTTAAAGAAGTTACTTCAAGACAAATGTCAGAAAGGCGAAACAAGAATTATAAAGGCAGGGTCCAAATTATGAATACGCATTTAACGAAGCATGGTAAAAAGATCATACACGTTGTTCAACACCTCGCTCCCGGCGGATTAGAAACCCTAACGTTAGATTTGCTGCGCCTTGCTAAACCAACAGACCAAGTGTTGATTGTCAGTTTAGAAGGGACAAAAGAAGACTCGATCAACAACTGGCCGAAATTAAAGCAGTATCAAAATCAAATCGTCTTTTTGGACAAAGCACCAGGCGTACAATTCAGTATCATCATCAAATTGATGAAAGCATTTAACGGTATTCGACCCGATGTGGTTCATACCCACCATATTGGCCCCCTACTTTATGCTGGCTATGCGGCTCGCGTGACCGGAGTTCCAACTCGAATTCATACTGAACATGATGCTTGGCATTTGAAAAATAACAAACGTCGTCGCTTACAAGCCCTTGCATTGAAAGCGGCTCAACCAACGTTAGTGGCCGATGCAACACGCGTTTACAATCAGTTACGCTGTGCGTTTTCATACAAAAACATCATCACGATTAAAAACGGCGTAGATTGTGAGAAGTTTAAACCGATGTCAAAAGCAGACGCGAGAGCAAAGCACAACCTACCAACCGACAAATACATCATTGGTTGTGCGGGGCGTTTAGAGCACGTGAAAGGTCAAGACCAGCTGATTAAGGCACTTGCTCTACTGCCATCAAACACCGTTGTCGCACTGGCTGGTGATGGTGCAAAACGCAATCAACTAGAACAACTCACTGACCGCTTGAATCTCAGCGACCGTGTGATCTTTCTTGGCTTAGTGGATGACATGACCACCTTTTACGGAGCGCTGGATACCTTCTGCCTACCTTCACGCCACGAAGGGCTTCCTCTTTCTACACTCGAAGCCCAAGCATGTAACATTCCAACCGTCGCGATGAATGTCGGTGCGGTTGACGAAACCTTATGTCCCATCAGCAGTTCCCTCGTAAAAAGTGGCAGCATTGCCGGATTAGCCAGCGCGCTATTAGAAAAACAAAATGAACGCTTTCTGTCTCCTCGTCGTTATGTGCTCGACAACTTCGATATCATCAAAATGGTTTCGTATTACAACGACATCTCAGAAGGAGCATACGCATGATTGATTGGTTACTTGCGGGACTTTGTCTGTTTTCAGGTGCGTTAATTATCTATCATCACGCTGCCTATCCTTTACTACTACGCTGGTATGCGAAAAGCCACCCAGCACGTCAAATTGAAGAGAGCCATCGTTGTTACAAAGATGAACAGCAAGATTGTACGTTACCCACCATCACCATTCTTGTACCGGCATTTAACGAAGAGCAATGGATCGCAGACAAGATCCGTAACCTTGCTTCACTCGATTACCCAAAAAAGAAACTGCAAGTCATTATCGCTTGTGATGGTTGTACTGATGACACGGTCGAAATTGCTCAAATGACGATCCAAGAAGCGATGTGCAGTGATGTTCATTTTGAGATACATGACCATCAATTAAACCGAGGTAAAGTCACGGTTATAAATGAGGAAGTGACATGCATAACCAGTGACATTACAGCGATGAGTGATGTATCAGCCCTTATTTCATTGGATGCGCTGCTTATTGCCGCCGCTCACTTTGAAAGTGACAAAGTTGGCGTGGTAAACGCAACGTATCAGCTTTGCCCAACACGTAACGAAGGTGAAAATACCTATTGGCAGTATCAAACTGCCGTTAAAGAGTCAGAAGCTTCATTAGGTTCGAGCTTAGGTTCTCATGGCGCTTTCTACTTGTTTAGAACACACCTGTTCGAACTGCTTCCACTCAACACGATTAATGATGATTTCATCCTACCGATGCGAATCGTTAAACAAGGTTACATCGCAGAATACGAAACACAAATGGTCGCACTGGAACTAGAAGAATCAAATTTAGAAACAGATTTCAAAAGGAGACTTCGTATTTCAGCGGGTAACATGCAACAAGCGATTCGATTGTTTGGCTTGTTCAGCCCGAAGTTCAAAGGCATCGCGTTTGCGTTCTTCTCTGGAAAAGGACTGCGTCTACTCACTCCATATTTAATGATTGTGTGCTTGGTGTGCTCAATCTTACTTAACAACTACTTGGTATTTGAAGCGCTGTTGTGGGCTCAAGTTGCCGTTTATACCATTGGCGTACTTGGCTGCATCTTGCCAAAGCGTCTCGTAAATAAACCTATTTCATTAATCTCTTATTTGATAGTTGGACACTATGCCAACTTCATTGGTGGCATTCGTTACCTAATCGGACTAGAAAACTCACCTTGGACACGAGCGAATCATTAAGGACTTATTATGATGAACATTGAACAGCTATCTACCCAAAACTTATACCAATACAAAATCTCTCGTGCTAAACGTACTTTCGATTTCGTGAGTTCACTGATTGCTTTGATTTTGCTAGCGCCAGTATTTCCATTGATTGCGATGGCTATTGTACTCACTTCTCGTGGCCCGATTTTCTACCGTCAACTGCGTGTTGGTAAATCGACACCGGAGAAAATGGAAATCTTTGAGATCATGAAATTCCGTAGTATGTACGAAGATGCAGAAACGCGTTCTGGTGCCGTTTGGGCTACGGCGAATGACCCACGAATCACACCCGTTGGCCGATTTTTAAGAAAGACGCGTCTTGATGAGTTGCCACAACTGATCAATGTATTGAAAGGTGAGATGTCTCTAATTGGCCCACGTCCTGAACGCCCTACTTTTTACACCAAACTAGAGAACGAAATCCCCTACTTTGCTGACCGTACATACGGCGTAATGCCCGGTATTACTGGGCTAGCACAAGTAAATCAAGGTTATGATACCTGTATTGATGATGTACGTCGTAAAGTGGGCTTTGACCACAGTTATGCACTGAGTCTGTGCTCTATGAAATCTTGGATTGTGGCTGATCTCAGCATCATTTCTAAAACAATCATAGTAATGGTCGATGGACGTGGACAATAGGTGAGATGTG
This sequence comes from Vibrio sp. 1F263, assembly GCF_041439035.1. Taxonomy (NCBI): domain Bacteria; kingdom Pseudomonadati; phylum Pseudomonadota; class Gammaproteobacteria; order Vibrionales; family Vibrionaceae; genus Vibrio; species Vibrio sp. 1F263. The sequence continues at coordinate 144,379 of NZ_JBGONI010000009.1, forward strand.
TTCGCGGTGATGGATGTTTTTTTATAGTCTACTTAAGGATATGTAACTCTTGACGCTTGATAGAGAGTGGCGACCAAATTGCTTAACAATTGGTCGCCACTTTTAATTTATATTGGAGTGTTTATGCTTATTTAGTATCTAAAGCTTAAATTGACCAACAAGTTGGCTTAATTGCCCACCAGCCTGTTTAAGTTCATCCACAGCGGTACTTGACGTTTCACTCGATATCAGCAGTGAACTTACAATGTCGCGTATAGTCACCAAGTTACGGTTTATTTCTTCCGTTACTGAGCTTTGCTCTGTTGCCGCAGTTGCTATATGGTCGGTCATTGCATTGATTGAGGCTACAGCGGTGCTAACATCATTTAAACCCGCTGATATATCATTTGATGAAGTCACAACATCCTGACAAGTATTACTACTTTCACCCATCGAAGAAACCGCTTGTTCAACCAACTTATGAAGTTCATCAAGCATGGTCTTAATCTCTAGCGTACTACCTTGAGTTCTACTTGCAAGGTTACGTACTTCGTCTGCTACTACAGCAAAGCCTCGACCTTGCTCACCTGCTCGTGCGGCTTCGATCGCTGCGTTTAGTGCTAGTAAGTTAGTTTGTTCTGCAATCTCGCCAATAACCTGTAACACACCATCTATCTTTTTAGACTGGTCGTGGAGTGAATTCATGTGTTGACTTGTGGTCACTACATTCTGTTCTAAAGAGCCAATAGATTGTGTCGACTTTTGCACAAGGTTTTGAGCATTATGAGCGTCATTGTTAGCTTCATTCGTTGCACTAGCCACTTGATGAGCACTTTGTGCCACTTCGTTTGCTGTACTACTCATCTCAGTAACAGCTGTCACCACCTGCTCTGTCTCGTGGTTGTGCTCTTGAAGTTGATTACTTAGGTGAACCGTTTGGCTACTTATTTGGTCAGTGGCCGTCGTAACATTATTTGTAGCTTTCGAAACATCAGTAATAATATTGTGGAGCTTGCCGACAAACTGGTTAAATGCTTTACCTAATTGTCCAATTTCATCTGTACCCGACACATTAATTCGATGGGTAAGATCACCTTCACCATTCGCAATGTCGATAAAGGTATTAAGCATATCTTTGATTGGGGCAATCATGCGTGAAGCAACATAAGACATGATCAGACAAGTTAGGGCTACTAATGCAAGCGCAGTAATGACAATTGTTGAAATTTGCGTTTGCATACGCTCACTGGCTTCTTGACGGTAAACCTCTGTAGCCTTAGCAATGTCATCAATATACAGACCCGTTCCTAAGAACCAACCCGTTCCAGAAATAGGAGCAGCGTAAGCAATTTTTGGTTGAGGGACCGACGATCCTGGCTTGTCGTAAATGTATTCAATGAAACCACCACCTCTTGTCGCCTGTTCATGTAGGCGAACCGTGATTTTGATGCCATTCGGATCTTTTAAACCGCCGCCATCTTTACCTTCAAGTTGAGGCTTTAGACTGTGAACAATGTAGTGATCGTTTTCGTCGAACACAAAGAAGTATCCGCTGCCATTAGAAAAACGCGCTTCTTTTAACGCGAATCTAACCGCTTCTTGCGCTTCTTCACCTGTACCAAAGCGTCGAACTACATCTTCAACTACAGATTGAGCGATCGTAGCTGCATCTTCAATATTGTTCTTACGTTCATCGGTTAAGACCGTTTGGTAATCTTGAATTTCATATTCAAGAGCCGATAGTTGGGAGTTAATAACAATTACTAGAGTCACAATCGCAACCAACATCGCTGGTACAATTGCAGACAAAAGCATCTTCATTTTCATAGATAAATTATACATAAGTAGTCTCAAACATTATATTCGCGAAGATATTACATCATGCATACTTTTAAATAAACGCCGTACTTATTGATTGTATCGATAAGGTGATTTCGTTTTTCATTAAGTCACCTGAGTACATATGTCTCATACACACCAATAGGTTATTAATTATTCGTTGTTTTTTCGATTTTATGTACTATTTGATATACGATAACTGTTGTCATCCAATACCCAAATTCGAAACCAACCCTATGAAAATCGAAGATCTTAAGTTGTTCACCACCGTTGTCGAACTGGGTAGTTTTACTGCCGCCGCTAATGCTCTTGACCTGCCGCGAGCTAACGTTAGCCGTAGAATTAACGACCTTGAGAAATCTCTCGGCATTCAACTGTTCTTTAGAACCACACGAAGCCTCTCCTTAACTAAATCTGGCGAGCTCTATTACAAAGAACTACTCAATGCATTAAGTGCGCTCGACAAAGCAAACCATGTCGCTTCCAACCTGTCAGAGGTTGCACACGGACAAATTAAGATTGGTCTATTGCCTGAAACCAGCGATATCATGCAGTCGACTCTGTTTAAATTCCAAGATATGTATCCTAAAGTTGAGCTTGATATTCGCAACATTAGTAACGGCTTTGTCGACATGTACCGTCAAGGGTTAGACCTCGCTATGCATGGTGGTACGTTGAGCGACGCAAACGTGGTTGCTCGTAAAGTGATGGTTCTTCAACGTATTTTTGTCGCAAGCCCTGAATTTATTGAGAAACAAGGCAAGCCTTCAAGCCTAAGAGAGCTCACTAATTACCCATTTGTTTGCTTCAGGTGGCCAAGTGGGGACATCGATAAAGAATGGGACATCAAAGATCACACCATCAAAGTAGAACCTTCGGTCGTCAGTGACAGCATTGGCTTTGTTAAAGGCGGTGTTATTCGACATAGAGGTATCGCGTTGTTACCAGAACTTTTGGTGCGACATCAGCTCAAAGACGGTAGCTTGATTAACCTATTCCCCGACGACAATCTTCAAAAAGAAGAAGCATGGTTGCTCTACCCTCAGCGTAAAGCATTAAGCCATTCAGCACAGCTTTTGATTGATTTTCTATTACAAGAACTTCCGAAACTCTAACTATTGTAATGAATATTGTGACAGTGTTTCACGAGCAGGCTAGATTATCCTAACGAAATAGAAAGATAGAATCGCTTCATAAATTCAAGAGGAGCAATCCATGAAGCCTATCTTTCAACATTCATCTATTTTTCAACGTTCGTCTACTTTTCAACAGACACCTATATTCAAATATACAGTCATTGCACTAAGCTTAACCGCCCTGTTTGGCTGTAATGACTCAGAGGCGACTGCGCCTCAAAAACAAGCTCGACCAATTCAAGTGATTCAACTTGAACCTCTTTCACATACGGCTGAAAAGTCTTTTACTGGCAAGATACAATCATCGGAAACGGCTGGCGTTGCGTTTCGTGTGCCTGGCACTATTCAAAATATGATGGTCTCTGTTGGTGATTCAGTAAAGAAAGGCCAACTACTTGCGCAGTTAGACCCTCATGACTATCAAGTTGCGTTAGAAGAGTTACAAGCACGAGCCCTTGAAGCGAAATCTGCACACAAATTGGCAACATCCGAACTTGTACGCGTAAAACAAGCCATCGCTGATAATGCGATTGCCGATGTTAACCTAGACCGTGCTATTAGCGGGTACGAACGAAGTGAAGCGGCGGTTAAAGTCGTAGAACAGAATATACGCCGTGCGAAAGATTCGATTCGTTATACCCAATTGCTCGCCCCTTTCGATGGTGTGGTTGCGGCATCCAATTTTGACCAGTATGAACAAGTAATGCCGGGCATCTCGGTGTTCACAATCCACAATCCAGATAAACTTGAAGTTAAAATTCAAGTACCTGAAAATTTGATTCATGAGTTCAAACCAAATCAAAGTTCTGTCATAGATTGGTATGGTTCAGAGACTAAACTAATTGGTTATGCCGCTGAAGTTTCAACGTCACCTCACCCAATCAAGCAGACCTATGCGGTTACTTACCATGTCGACTCCAGTGATAAATCGGTATTACCTGGAAAAGCGGTCACATTGACGACTCAACTTGGAGAAGCGAGCAGTAATTTCTGTTTGCCATATTCTGCGTTAGTCAATCAAACGGGTATCGAGCAAGTATTCACGGTTAAAAATGAACAAGCTCATGGCGTGACTGTGGATGTGATTTCTATGTCCAAAAACACTGTGTGTGTTGAATCGACGCTCAACGATGGCGACTTTGTGGTCGTGAGTGGCGCGCAATACGTGGTGGAAGGACAATACTTCTCCAATATTCAAGTTAAAAGCCTGTAGGTGAACCATGATGAATCTAGCTGATTTTGCAATCAAACAACGCACCTTCATCCTTTTTTTCACTGCACTGAGTGTCATCGCAGGCCTGTTTTCTTATTTTGAGCTTGGAAAACTTGAAGACCCAAGCTTCACCATAAAAACGGCCGTCGTTGTAACGCTCTACCCTGGCGCTTCTGCGGAAGAAGTGGAACAACAAGTCACCGACACCGTCGAAACCAAACTCCAAGAAATGGCGACACTTAATAGGCTTCGATCTTTATCGCGCCCCGGCATGTCGATGGTATTTGTCGACCTAAAAGAGTCTCTCAATTCAAAAGCACTTCCTCAAGAGTGGGACTTATTACGCCGTAAAGTGTCTGATATGAAGTTATTGCTACCTTCAACTGCACAGATCAGTGTCGTACAAGACGAATTCTCTGAAGTCTACGGCATGCTTTTCTCTATCCACAGTAAGGATGCATCGCCTGCAGAATTAAGACGTTACGCAGAAGAGCTCCAACGCAGAATTAAAACCGTCGATGGTATTAAGAAGATTGAACTGCATGGTGTTCAACCACGCGTTGTTCATATCGATATCCCAGATGAAAGGTTGGCGCAATACGGCCTATCTATCACACAAGTTTGGTCGCAGTTGAATACGCAAAACATGACGTTTGATGCGGGTAAGTTTTCAGTAGGTACTGAGCGAATCCGAGTTCAACAGTCGAGTGAGTTCAGTTCGTTAGACGACATCAAAAACCTGATGATCAAAGGCGGCGTAAGTGAATTGGGAACCAGTTTAATTCGCTTAGGCGATATCGCTGACATCACAATGGGTTACCAAGAGCCAATGATGACAGAAAACCGCTACAACGGTGTACCTGCAGTCACATTAGCGATGAGCCCAGTCACCGGTGTTAACGTGGTATCACTTGGCGATGAAATCAATCAGATCGTCAACGATTTTCAAACAACCTTACCACTAGGTGTTGATATTGCGACAGTTGCTAACCAACCTGAAGAAGTTCAGAAATCGATCGACAATTTCGTAAGCAACTTATTAGAAAGTGTCGCGATTGTCTTTATCGTCTTGTCGGTATTCATGGGATTAAAAAGCGCAACCATCGTCGGTTCGAGCCTCCTGCTGACTATCTTGTTGACGCTTATCTACATGAACATGACTTCGATTGACTTACACCGAGTTTCGCTAGGTACGTTCATTCTTGCCCTCGGCATGTTGGTAGATAACGCCATTGTCATCACCGACATGATGATTGTGAAAATCAACAAAGGCATCGACCGCACTAAAGCCGCGATTGACTCTGTTAAAGAGACAGCAACACCACTCTTTGGTGCGACAGTTATCGCTATCATGGGTGCGAGCCCTGTAATTTTTTCAAAAACCGATGCTGCTGAGTTCGCAAGCTCGGTATTCCTTATCATCGCGTCGTCATTGTTACTGTCTTGGCTAGTTGCGATGACCTTCACGGCCTTGATGTGTTGGTTCTTTATCAAGCCAACCAAGCAAGCTGATAACACCAAAGTCAGCGTATACCGTAAGAGTGTCAACTGGACTGTCGATAATCCGCTTAAAGCATTGAGCGCTTTGGTTCCGTTGATATTAGTGACGGCATTAGCTATCCCGAACATTGCCGTTAACTTTATTCCACAAGCCGACCGACCGATCCTGTTCCTAGATTACTGGCTACCGAACGGTGCCAAGGTTGAACAAACCTCAGAAGACATGAAGCGAATCGAACAATGGTTGTTGGAACAGCCCGAAGTCGAAAGTATTTCAACCTATGTTGGCGCAGGTGCTCCTCGCTTCTCAGTGACTATAGAGCCAGAACCGTTCGATCCGGCCTATGGTCAGATTTTGATTAACGCGACCGATTTTCCGTCACTAAGCCCATTGATTGCACGCGGTGATAAATGGTTAATGGAAGAGTTTCCGAACGCAGACCCTCGCTTTAGAAGCTTAAAATTGGCGACGGCGGATAAATTCAGCGTTGAAGCACGTTTCTCAGGCCCTAATGCCGAGGTCTTACATGGCTTATCAGAGCAAGCAAAAGCAATCTTCGCAGAACACCCAGACACCAAGTACGTTCGTGACGACTGGCGACAGAAAAGTAAAGTATTTGAGCCGGTCATCAACCAAGAAAAGATGCGCACTGCAGGTATAAACCGCGCGGATATTGCGTTCGCGATGAAGCGAGCTTCAGAAGGTATGCCCTTGGGTCGTATGAACTTAAACGATGAACTGGTCACAATTCAACTGCGAGGCACAAAGAGTTCGATTCAGTCATTGGAAACGTTGCCCGTTCGATCTCTGTTGGGCATCCACAGTGTTCCACTTGGCCAAGTTGTCGATGGATTTGAATTAAGCAGCGAAGAAACCATGATTTGGCGCCGTGACCGTGTAAAAACCATCACAGCACAAGCAGGTGTCGGTCGTTACACCACACCAGCAGCGGTGAGGAACTCAATTAAAGATCAAATTGAAGCGATTCATTTGCCTAATGGTTATAGCCTTGAATGGGGTGGCGAATATTACGACGAGCACAAAGCCGTCAGCGATATTCTTAAACAGCTACCTAAAGCAATCTTGTTAATGATCATCATCTTGGTGGCGATGTTTAACGGATTCAAACAACCCGTGATCATCTTCACTACCCTACCGCTAGCAGCGACGGGTGCCACATTCAGCTTATTGCTATTGGATAAACCATTCGGATTTATGGCATTGATTGGCGCCGTAACCTTAACAGGTATGATCATCAAAAACGGCATTGTATTGATGGACCAAATAGAAATTGAACGTAAGAACGGGCGCTCACTATCTGACGCCATCAAAGAAGCAACTGTGAACCGCACAATGGCGATTTCAATGGGGGCACTGACTACAGCACTTGGCATGATCCCGTTGTTAAGCGACCTACTGTTTGACCAGATGGCGGCAACCATTATCGGTGGCTTAGCTGCAGCAACCGTGTTGTCTCTGTTTGTGATGCCTGCGCTGTACAAGCTTTTCTATCGAACTGAAGAAAAAAAGACAGTAGCAGAAGCAATCAAAGACGCCGTGATTGTGCTTGATGCAACACCTCAGCCTTCAAACAGCGGCAATACAACTTCATTCAACAAGGAGCAATAAACATGCATCCATTAACTAAGTTTAAAGTCGCTCCTATAGCGCTCGCCTTGTTGCTGACAGGTTGCGCGGTTGGCCCAAATTACGAAGAACCGCAAACGACCATGGCAGAGACATTCTTATATAGCCAAGGTGATGTGAACCAAGACGGCGTGAGCCAAAACGAACAGCAGAACCATTGGTGGACACAGTTCAATGATCCAACGCTCAATCAGTTAGTGGCCGATGTTCAAAACCAGAGCATCCCACTTAAACTGGCAGTCGAGCGAATCAACATGGCGAATTCATATAAAAGCGTTGTGGAGTCGTTCAAAGTCCCGACTATTAACGTCGGTGGTGGTTATTACAACTACCAACTGAGTGAGAACGACTCCCTACTCGGCCCGGTATTTGGTGCCTCTGATGCGGTTGAGTCAGCAACGGGCATGTCGTTGCTGGAAGCTCAACACGATGGTGGATTCTTAGGTGCGAGCATCGCGTGGGAAATGGACTTGTTTGGACGTATCGACAAACAATCCAACGCAGCGACGATTCGAGTTGAACAAGCCGAGATATTCCAATCAGGCTTGAACACCTTGATCACTGCCGATGTCATTCACAACTACCTGCAATATCGTGGCGCGCAAGAGCGAAAAATGATCGCACTAGAGAACATAGCCGACCAAAAGCAGACTTTAGAATTGGTCACCAAAGTGGTTCGCAGCGGCTACGGGTCTGAGTTAGATCTTGCTCAAGCCAAAGCCATGCTTGCGGCGACTGAATCTATTGTTCCTCAACTTGAAATAGCAGAGCAAGTTCACAAACAACGTATGGCGGTGTTGTTAGGCGAATCACTCACGAGCGTAAACCAACGTTTAGTCGGTGAATTCACCCTTCCGCGAATGAACGATGTAATTCCGACAGGCTTACCTTCTGACTTATTAGAACGACGCCCAGATATCCGAATCGCAGAACGCGAAATGGCAGCCATTAACGAAGAACTTGGTGCAAGCATTGCTAATCGCTATCCAAAGTTCTTCCTAACGGGTACGCCAGGTGTGACGGCTGGAAGCTTTGATGATCTGTTCAGTAGCGACTCATTCGGTTGGGCTGCATCTGCCGGTATCAGTTGGAATGTATTCGATGGTGGCCGAGGCGAAGCCATGGTAGAAATGAACGAAGCAAGGTTCCGTTCTGCAGCGCTTAACTACCAACACTCTGTCGACAGCGCCTTTGTAGAAGTCGATTCAAGCTTGTTTGCCTATGGCCGTAGCCAAGAGAACCAAAAGCGCATCGATGAAGCTACCCTTGCCGTTGATAACGCGGTGAGCAAGGCAAAGTCGCTATACAAAGCGGGGCTAGTCGATTACTTGTCGGTGTTAGACGCACAAAGACAACAAAAAGCGATGCAAGATCGCCAAGTAGCCGCCAAGCTTCAAACCGCCAACACCACGATTGCGGTGTATAAAGCCTTAGGTGGAGATTGGAAAGTGGCGAACGAAACGCAGAGTGTCGAATTAGCCCAAGTTAACTAGGCTCGCTGCTCTTCGTTATCTGCTGAATGATGTAATAAGCGTAAAAAAATACCGCCGTTGATTACGGCGGCATTTTTGTTACTGAAAGTCGCTGTAGCAATTGTGCACTTATGTTTAACGGATACGTACCTTTCCAATTGGGTTTAAACGACTAAATCGGTATTTCGGGTAATAGATCCAAAACAGTTCTTCGTTCTTAGAGTCTTGAGCTATCAATAACTCAACCTCGCCAGAGTTAATAACAATACGTACTTTACTTTTTGACAAAGGTTTCGTTCTATTCATCGTTACGTAGTTACTACTTCTCAAAGAATCTAACAATTTAGATTCTTCAAACTCCTCATGAGCCTCCACAACGAAACTCGACACGCTCAGCTCTTCAGCTAGGATATTTCGGATTTGATACTTCTGAGAGAGAAACAGAACGATACTGATTGCTGCGACTCCACTGAATAGAATCAACGCTTTTATATTTTTACGCCAGACCCCAAAAAAAAGTGCTGAAAGTAAGCTTACAATAAAAACTAAGGAGGTAACCGTAAACCAAATATCTAAATAATCGCCCATAATTACCCTATTCACCTCAACCTAGTTTAAGTACCCCTGATCATGTCTTCCATGACGAAAGTGAACTATTTTCGCGACAATCTGTGACTAGGAATTAGACGCATCGTTGCTGTCTGTATCTACGGTTTTGAACAGAGGACCTGCGCACTCGACAAAATCACCGATATCGAAAGTCTCAGGCGCATCGGCTCCACCCGTCACCCCAAAACTACCAGTAACCGTTGGATCCTTATCAGTCTTATCTACGTCTAAAATGATCTCTACTTTATAAGTGTGACCGTCAGGAAGGAGTTTGGCACACTCTTCGAGTGTCGAAGCGTTAGCTCCCACGCTAAGACCGAATAAACACACCGCAAGTACACTACTTGTCATTTTCAACATCATAAAACCTCTCGAAGACTATAGAAACATCATACCAATAATCTGCAAATCTTCACGATAAACGTTGAGAAGTGAGTTCATAGTAACAAGGCCAACTAGCCCCAACCATGGGGAGCGCTTTCGCTATCATCATACTCAGCATGACAAACCGAGCACTTGAAGTAGCTAATTTTTGATTTTGATTTATGTGAACCCAATAACACGCCGAATGCAATATTTAGAATTCGTGACTTGAAGCTGTTCTTCTCTTGCTGTTTTAACTTCACTTCGGACGCGCTTAACCTGATGTGTGACGTTTTCTTATTACAGTTTCCACATCGTAATACAGTGTCATTTTCTTGCATTTCCCTATTCCTTTAAGCACGTATATAGACAATTTCGTTATAACCTAAGTTCGCTGACTGAATTAGGTTCCAAACCGACATTAATAAACAAACGCTTAGACTCAAAGCAAACTAAAGAACCGTCACGCCTTCAACTTCAATCACTGAGTTAACATTCGCTCGCTCGATTATCTTGAGTAACGTTGTCTGGATTAACTCATTATCTCGAATTTCTGTTTCGCAAGAGAAACGCTCCTCTTGAACACCATCGCTCTCACCCAACATAAATTGAACCGAAACTTCCGTTGCGAGATCTGATCTGCTCCAGCAGGACTGGACACTACATTAAGCGACATTTCGTTGTTCAAAG
>NZ_JBGONI010000010.1:0-141810 GCF_041439035.1 Vibrio sp. 1F263
AAATACGCGAAACGGGGTTGTTCTATCTTTAAATTTAATTACGCAACAAAGCCCACTGACTTTAGCCGGTTTTCGGCATTTACTGGCAGCCTTGATCTGAATGGAACATCACACCCTTCGGACATCCTCGTTGCTCCCAGGCCATGTCCTAAGCTTTAGATACTAATTCGGTATCAGGCTTATCGGATAAAGACCGCCCCACAACGCGTCGGCTAAATAGGTCAAGCACTACCGCTAAATAGGACCACTTCGAACCTGACCAAATATAAGTAATATCGTCACACTAAACACGATTCGGAGTACTCACAGAAAACTCACGCTTCAGTAGACTTGGAATGTCTAGCCTCTCTACTTTTGCATGCCTATATCGATGCGAACCTGGTTGTTTACTCATTAAATCAGCTTTATGCCTTCTGCGCTCAGCATCGAGACAAGAGTACGACTGCCAACAGAGCCTCGACTCATGTTGAAGAGTTTTTTAATTTGGCTAGCTAGACGAATGCGATTGGCATCCGGCTTGCGTTGCTTAAACTCGTAGTAACAAGACGAAGCTACGTTGAACAGCTCGCAAAGAATTTTGGACCGATTCATGCTCCCTCAACTTGTCTATAAGCGAGAACGTTCGAGTTCGTCCGACATTAAGAGAGCAGTAGCCTTTTTTAAGGTTCATCGTGGATTAGCGGGAACTAAAACAAAAACGGTAGTAAGTGATATGGTTTAGTCGCCAAACAAAAATCATACACAAACAACCGTTTTCATGCCGAATCATACTTTCCTATCTTCATTCTGGGAAGGCTTTCAAATAGTAAAGTCTCACCAGACAGCATCACTTATTACCCTGACTCTTAAACCTAACTCTGAGGCTAAATGTCTTTGTGGTCTTGAAGCCGAAGCCATCCATAAGTATCAATGGCACCATGTAAAAGAGGCCATGTTACTCGGTGTTCCTGTTGAACTTTCCGTTCAAACACGAAGAATTAAGTGTCGTAACTGCGGTATAAAAACAGAGTCGCTATCTTGGTTGGAGCCTTATGCTCGTATAACGAAGCGCCTAAAAAGCTATATAGAGCAGCTACTGCCTCTTCTTCCCATTAAGCATATCTCCCAGTTAACGAGCGTTCATTGGTACACCATTAAAGAGATAGATAAACGCCGACTTAGAGAAGTGGTACCGCCAGTGAAATGGGAGGGGCTAGACAACTCGTCATGGATGAGTTCGCCATCTTTAAAGGACATCGGTATGCCACTTTCATTGCTGACGCTAAGACTCACCAAGTTATTTGGATAGGGTTAGGCCGTAGCCGCAAGGACATACGACCGTTCTTCGAGCAGTTAGGCAAATATGGCAATAATATCGAAGCGGTCGCAATGGACATGAATACGGCTTTTGACCTTTAAGTTCAATCGCACTGCCCGAACGCAAAAATCGTTTACGACTTGTTCCATTTTGTCGCTAAGTTCGGTCGTGAGGTGATGGATAGAGTCAGAGTCGACCAAGCCAACAAACTCAAGCAAGATAAAAAAGCGAGACAATGGGTCAGCGCTCACGCTGGGTGCTGTTGAAAAACAGAGGTCACTTAAATGCACGACAAGATAGCTATCTGACTGAAATATCAATAAGGACTTGATGACCACTTATATATTCGGAGCCCAACTCAAAGAGCTTTGGTATTGTGGGTCAGAAAGGCACGCTAAGGGGCTCTGGGATGCATGGTATGAACAGGTACAAGAGAGTGGAATAAGCCATTGAAAGAGTTCGCACGAAAACTGAGCCCCTATCTTCACGGTATTATCGCATCGGCAAGTTATCCGTTAAACACCTGCACACTTGAAGGAATAAACAACAAGATAAAGTTAATCAAGCGAATGGGGTATGGATATCGAGATACAGACTACTTCTTCTTAAAGATAAAAGCGGCTTTCCCCGGAAAGCCGCGATGAACCTTTTTGAATATGGATTTTTCTCGTTCTAACCGGTTAATCCGGGCATCTAACTCTTGGATTTTTTGCTCAGGCGTGAGGGCTTTGGTCGCTGGAGTAATTCCACCTCGCTCAATTTTGAGTTGGTCGACCCAGCGCCGTAAAGCTGTTTCACCTACGCCCATAGAGTAAGCTGCTTCAGGGATGGAGTACCATTAGTCAAGAACCAAACTTGCAGCATCTACTTTGACTCAGTAGAAAATGTACGTCGTTGTCCTTTTGTCATTGAACACCTCATTTATGGTGGAGACTTTACCACCTAATTTCGTGTCCGGGATCATTAGACCACTACACTCACAATAGTCCGGTGTTTAAGAGGGTGAACCAAAAGCTAGGATTGTCGAATAGTTTGAAGTGTGAATGTGGGATTCTGGTGAACGAGAGGCGAAGTACTAAGAAAGAGAGGTAACACTGAGTTCCACAACGCCTTCCTCTGTATTCTCCCCCCCTTTATAGCTATACTCCTACCCTATAATTTTTCGCCCAATAACGAATAAGAGTTCAAAATATGCAAGAGTTAGTTCCATTTGTTCAAGAGAATATGATTTTAGCCATCGTATGGATCGGCTTGGTTGTGGCCATCATTGCGAACGTTATAAAGACATCAAACGCAGCTTACAAAGAGATCACGGCAGCGCAAACCACACACATGATTAACCGTGAAAATGGTGTTGTGGTTGATATTCGAACTAAAGATGAGTTTAAAAAGGGCCATATTACTGACGCAGTTCACATTTTGCCGTCAGATATCAAAGCAAATAGCTTTGGTAGCCTTGAAAGCCACAAAGCAGACCCAATCATCGTAGTATGCAAGACAGGTCAAACAGCTCAAGAAAGCGCTAACCTACTGGTTAAAGCTGGTTTCGAAAACGTAAGCGTGCTGAAAAGCGGCTTAGTGGCCTGGAGCGAAGCTAACCTACCTTTGGTGAAAGGTAAAAAGTAGTTAAAGGTAAGCTGACCTAACTAAACGAATATGACTTTAAGGTTTTGTTCAACAGAGATGGCGAACGAAACCTAATTATAAATTTTTAAGGACAAGAAAATGGCTGAAGCAGCACAACAAGACGCACAACAGAACTTCGCAATCCAACGTGTCTTCCTAAAAGACGTATCTTTCGAAGCGCCAAACTCTCCAGACATGTTTCAAAAAGAGTGGAACCCAGATGTAAAACTGGACCTAGACACTCAAAGCCGTGAACTTGGCGAAGGCGTGTACGAAGTAATCCTACGTCTAACGGTTACGGTTAAAAACGCAGAAGACACTGCATTCCTTTGTGAAGTTCAACAAGGCGGCATCTTCTCTGCAAGCGAAATGGAAGCTGGCCAACTTGCTCATTGCCTAGGTGCATTCTGCCCGAACATCCTGTTCCCATACGCTCGTGAAACAATTTCTAGCCTAGTGGTTAAAGGTACGTTCCCACAACTGAACCTAGCACCAGTTAACTTTGATGCTTTGTTCATGAACTACCTACAAAACCAAGCTCAACAAGCTGAAGGCGAACAAGCTTAAGTCTCAAAGTAGAGCTTAACTCTAACGATTCAAGCACTAGTTAGCTTTTAAATGCACATCGCAACTTCTGCGATGTGCATTTTTTCTTTACACTGTACTAAAATTGAAAGCTCCTCTGATTTTAGTGGATAGCTTTTCCAAGACTCTTCGATTTCCCTCATTATTTTTAGGTGGAAGCATGACAGAAACAACTGACTCGACAAACGCTTACGGCAAAGAGATCGCCATGGCAGTAATTGGCGCAGGTTCTTACGGAACATCTTTAGCTATCTCTCTAGCGCGTAACGGTGCAAACGTTGTTCTGTGGGGGCATGATCCTGTTCACATGGCTCGTCTCGAATCCGAGCGCGCAAATAATGAATTTCTGCCAAATATCGACTTCCCAGAAAGCCTAATCATCGAGTCAGACCTTGAGAAGGCAGTAACAGCAAGTCGTGATCTTCTTGTTGTCGTCCCTAGCCACGTGTTTGGTATCGTTCTAAATAGCCTAAAACCACACTTAACGACAAGCTCTCGTATCTGCTGGGCTACTAAAGGTTTAGAACCGGAAACTGGTCGCCTGCTAAAAGATGTCGCTCACGATGTGCTTGGTGATGGGTACTCGTTAGCAGTTCTATCAGGACCTACCTTCGCCAAAGAGCTAGCGATGGGTATGCCAACGGCAATCTCTGTGGCTTCCCCTGATGCAGAATTCCTTGAACAACTTCAAGAAAAAATTCACTGTGGCAAAACGTTCCGTGTGTACGCAAATTCAGATTTTATTGGCATGCAACTTGGTGGTGCAGTGAAAAATGTCATCGCAATTGGTGCTGGAATGTCAGATGGTATTGGCTTTGGTGCTAATGCTCGTACGGCGCTTATCACTCGCGGTTTGGCTGAAATGAGTCGATTGGGAGCAGCTCTTGGCGCACAACCAGAAACCTTCATGGGCATGGCTGGATTGGGTGACCTAGTACTAACCTGTACCGACAACCAATCACGTAACCGTCGTTTTGGATTAGCTTTAGGTGCAGGTAAAGATGTAGATACAGCACAAGAAGAAATTGGCCAAGTGGTAGAAGGTTATCGCAACACCAAAGAAGTTTGGTTACTATCAGAGCGTATGGGCGTTGAAATGCCCATTGTTGAACAGATTTATCAAGTGTTGTATCAAGGGAAAGATGCACACCTAGCGGCACAAGATCTGCTTGCACGAGATAAGAAGTCAGAAAGGTAAAAGAGCAGTAGAGAGACTCGAGTAAACGAGATACGAACAGAGTTAGAGGTATGGGTAATCAAGATGCGAATAGCATAAAGTAAATGACCCGAACAAAGTTCTCCAACTCGCTCGTTCCTCACTCTTGAAGATGACGTTAATATAATGCTCGTCATTGAAGAATGAAGTATCTGGAATCTCATTTACGCTAATTGGCTTTTCTAAGCTCTTCGTATCTCTCATCTCGCTACGCGTATCTGGTTTAAAGGAATGGATGGAAAAATGAAACACTGTGAACAGCAAAAAGTTTGGCAATGCATTGTGAAAGAAGCTCGACAGCAGTCTGAGCAAGAGCCTATGCTAGCGAGTTTTTACCATGCCACCATTATCAACCATGAAAGTTTAGGCGCAGCCCTTAGCTACATCCTAGCAAACAAATTAAAGACAGCTTCAATGCCAGCAATGGCAGTCCGTGAAGTCGTTGAGCAAGCCTTTAAACAAGATCAATCGATTATTGATGCTGCTGCTTGTGATATTTGCGCGACGGTAAATCGAGATCCAGCGGTCGAGATGTACTCAATGCCTCTGCTGTACCTTAAAGGCTACCATGCGCTTCAAGGTTACCGAGTCGCAAATTGGCTATGGAAACAAGGCCGCATTGCACTTGCCACTTACCTACAGAACCAAATCTCAGTAGCTTGCCAAGTAGATATTCACCCTGCCGCGCGTATCGGTAAAGCTATCATGCTCGATCACGCTACCGGTATTGTGATTGGTGAAACAGCAGTAGTCGAAAATGATGTTTCGATCCTTCAAGACGTGACCCTTGGTGGTACCGGTAAAGAAGGCGGCGATCGTCACCCTAAGATCCGCGAAGGTGTGATGATTGGGGCTGGCGCTAAAATCCTCGGCAATATTGAAGTGGGTGAAGGTGCGAAGATTGGGTCTTGCTCTGTTGTACTACAAGCCGTACCACCTCATACAACGGTCGCTGGCGTTCCTGCAAAAATTGTGGGTAAACCGAAAACAGACAAACCATCTTTAGATATGGATCAAGGGTTCAATGGACGCTCGCAAAACTTCATCCATGGTGATGGTATATAAGAGCTGATTCTAGGTTCGATGAACCGAGATACGAAAAACTTAAGAGCAATATGACGATAATGATGAAACCTGTCCAAGTAATTAGCGCTGTTCTTTTGATATCTGCCGGCCTTTGCGCTGTTGTTTTCTCAGCACCGTCACTTGCCGCATCGAAAGGGGAGCTGAAAGGTGTGTCGAGTGAGATATCTCGTCAACAAAAAACACTATCCTCACAGCAAAAGAAGCTCGACAATTTACAAGCAAACCTTAAGCAACAAGAGCTCTCTATCTCCTTGCTTGAAAAAGCCATTCAAAAAAGTAAAAAACAACTCAAAACCGCCAACGCCAATGTTGCTAGCTTAGATAATAAGATTAAAACGCTGACAGCACAGAAAAAAGCCCATACCGACAAGTTAGAGCAGCTGATTCAGACTTACTACATGACCAGCAGAGCCAAAGCCTCTTCTCACATCTTAAATACTGGCGTTGAAGAAGACCGCATTATTCACTATTACCAACACCTCGCCAAAGCGCGTTCTGCAACAATCAAAACGATCGAACAAACTCAACTTGAATTAGAAGAAAGCCATAAGCAACGCCAACTTGAGCAAGAACAAATAGCAGCGCTGTTAAATCAACAGGTAGAAAAGCGCAACAAACTATCGCAGACCCAAACACAGCGTAAAAAGACCGTCGGCAGTATTAAGAAAAACATCTCTGGCGACAAAAATTACTTAGCCGAACTTCAACGTAATGAAACTCGCCTAAAAGCCGAAATAGCGAAAGCAGAAAAAGCCGCCCGAGAGAGACGCAATGCTGTCCCTATGGATGGCTTAGCCAAACGTAAAGGTAAACTGCCTTGGCCAATCAAAGATAAAGTTCTGCATAACTACGGCTCACGCCAAACTGGCCAAGTAAATTGGAAAGGCATGGTGATCAAAGCGAAATACGGTCAGCAGGTAAAATCTGTTTACTCCGGAACGGTGGTATTCGCCGAGTATTTGCGTGGTTATGGTTTAGTGGTACTGCTGGACCACGGTAAAGGCGACATGACGCTCTATGGCTTTAACCAAGCGCTTTTAAAGAAAGAAGGTGACAAGGTTAAAGCTGGGGAGGCTATTGCGCTTGCAGGAGACACTGGTGGTCAAACCCGCCCATCGCTGTATTTTGAAATTCGCAGAAACAGCCAAGCTCAAAACCCGAAAAGATGGTTGGTTAGATAAGAACAGATTCAGTATTCGAGTAACCTAGATGTATGAGGTGAAGAGTGGGCTCTAAGAAAAGAAACATATACCCCCTCAGCCCGGGAACCATCACTTATAAAACTTCGTCATTCCAGAATTGAGGGACGAAATACCTGGAATCTCTATCTCATACTCCCGTGAGTCATCTTTCGAGCCCTGACATAAAAAGATTCCCTATCACGCTCGTTCCTCGCTGTAGGGAATGACGTCGCAATTTATATCCCACCACTCGAATCTGCGCTTTCCCGCTCTCGTTACCCGAATGCCACTTACCCACATCTTCGCTTTTATTTACTGTTCAGCGCTCTTACACCATCTTCTAACAATGTCAGTTGCTCAAAGCCTTGAGTCGTTGCAATCGGTTTAACGGTTGCGATCATCTGCAGCATTCCTTGGTGAACAACTTGCTCCGTAATTTGAGATTTTGGAGACATCGCCGACTGATACGCCAACCAACCCGATGCGATCAAGTGAAGAGATGTGACCATCGACTTCATTTCTGCATCTGTTGCTTTTAGCAAATTCAACTCAACAAATGCTCTCATAATATCCACAAGATTCGTTTGCAGCTTTTCTTGAACGGCCATGTAATCAAGGTGCAGTTTTTCATCACGTGACAATATTTCAGGCAGATTTGCATAGAAGAATCGATACTTCCACATCAGCGTGAAGATGGAATCTAAGTAGCTCTTTAGTAGCGTCAGGCTTTCTTGCTGCCCTTGAATCGGAGTAAATCTTTCAAGTAACTCTGTCGAGTAGAGAGTAAAGATATCACGTACAATTTCTTGTTTGTTGCGGAAGTGGTAGTAGAGGTTTCCAGGGCTGATTTCGATGTGTTCAGCAATATGATTGGTCGTAATACTACGCTCGCCGTGCTCATTAAAAAGCTCTAGAGCTGCGTAAACAATCTTGTCACGTGTTTTCATTAGCAATTAGTATCCCTATCCATTTAGTGGTTCAGTATATCGCCACTAAACAGATAGATCGACCTGTTCACATCTGGTCGAATTAGCTCTGATGAAAATGGATAGAATATCTCAATTAATATCACCACATTACACTAGAATTAAAGAATTATTCCGCTAGCTCGCTTCGTTTGTTCCTTGCTATACTCGTGTGAGTTTGTATTCAAAAAAGTAGGAAGAAATATGATTATCGTAACTGGTGGTGCAGGCATGATTGGCAGCAATATTGTTAAGGCGCTCAATGAAGCAGGCCACAACGATATTCTAGTTGTCGACAACTTAAAAGATGGCAAAAAATTTAAGAACCTGGTTGACCTAGATATCACCGATTACATGGATCGTGATGACTTTCTAACTCAAGTTATGGCTGGTGATGATTTCGGTCATATTGAAGCAATTTTCCATGAAGGTGCATGTTCTGCGACCACAGAGTGGGATGGCAAATACATGATGCTCAACAACTACGAATACTCGAAAGAGTTGCTGCATTACTGTATCGAGCGCGAGATTCCGTTCTTGTATGCTTCTTCTGCTGCCACTTATGGTGAAACCGATACCTTTATTGAAGAGCCGCAGTACGAAGGCGCGCTAAACGTATACGGCTATTCAAAACAGCAATTTGATAACTATGTGCGTCGCTTAACTGCAGATGCAACCGCACACAACGAAACGCTTTCTCAAATCACTGGGTTTCGATACTTCAATGTCTACGGTCCACGTGAACAGCACAAAGGCAGCATGGCTTCTGTCGCTTTCCACCTAAACAATCAAATGAACGCTGGTGAAAACCCGAAATTATTCGCAGGAAGCGAAACCTTCAAGCGTGATTTTGTGTATGTTGGTGATGTTGCGGCCGTAAACCTGTGGTTCTTAAAAAATGGCGTATCAGGTATCTTCAACCTAGGTACAGGTAAGGCCGAATCATTTGAAGAAGTCGCAAAAGCGGTGATTAAACATCACGGTAAGGGAGAGATTGAAACCATCCCATTCCCTGAGCATTTGAAAGGCGCTTACCAAGAGTTTACTCAAGCTGATTTAACTAAGTTGCGTAATGCCGGTTGCGATGTTCAATTTAAATCGGTTGCTGAAGGCGTCAGCGAGTACATGCAGTCAGTTAATCGCTAGATTACACTCTCCCGAAAACAAGCTAACGGTATACTGTTAGCTTGTTCAATATATATCGCCAGTTAAAGGTTTACAGTGACAACTCAACGCGACGACTACGATCCTAAAGCATACAACCCCAAATTCATCAGTGCGTTTTTATCACCAAAACACTGGGGAACTTGGCTCGGGCTATGCCTATGTCTACCCATTTCTTTGCTGCCAAACTCGATTCGAGTAGCCATAGCAAAATTCGTGGCGACAAAAATGGCGAAGAAGCAACGTGGCTCAGTACAAAAGGCACGTATAAACCTCGCGCTTTGTTTTCCAGAAAAGTCTGTTCAAGAGCGTGAAACTATTCTAACCAATTGCCTAACAACTGCTGGCGCCTTTTTACTTGGTTTTCCTGCCATATCATTACGCAGTAAACGTTGGCTTGAAAAACACTCAGAAATCATTGGATTAGAACACTTACAACAGCTACAAAAAGACAATCAAAGTGCTATTTTGCTAGTGCCTCACTCTTGGTGCATCGACATTCCGGCTATCCTTTTAGCTTCAAGAGGCTTACCCGTTTCTGCGATGGCCAATAGCCAGAAAAACCCCCTGACCGACTGGTTAATGCACAAACAAAGAGTTCAGTATGGCGGACGAGTTTATGATCGCAGTGGAGGCATTAAGCCTTTTATCAAATCAGTCAAAGATGGCTACTTGGGATATTACCTGCCAGATCAAGACCATGGCCCAGAGCAAAGTGTATTCTCAGATTTCTTTGCGACTGAAAAAGCAACCTTGCCTGGACTTGGAAAACTAGCAAAAGTAAGCCGAGCGAAGATCGTTCCAACCTTTGCCAGCTATAATATTGAGACGGGTAAATACGAAATTGAAATCAAAGCACCCATTGAGTTATCCGGCGATGAACATCAAGACGCTAGGGCAATGAATGAAGTCGTTGAAGGTTTTGTTAATCCGAAACCTGAGCAGTACATGTGGATTTTAAAGTTGTTAAAAACACGTAGGAACGGACAAGACCCATATGTGGGTTATTAATCCACATATGGGCATATAGTTTCGATTGATTAATTAGAAAACTCTAGCTAATCAATCGTGTGAAATCTTTGATGTTAATGAAGGCCCCTTGATGCTCTTTGATCTTTTCAAGTGGCCACTCCCACCACTGTTCCATTAAAAGAGCTTTCCTTTCCTGTTCAGTAAAGCGCTTCCTAATCTCTTTCGCAGGAACACCGCCCACAATACTGAATGCATCTACATCTTTGGTCACAATAGAACCAGTTGCAATAACAGCACCATGCCCGATAGTTACTCCGGGGAATATTTTTACTCCTTCACCTATCCAGACATCCGATCCAACAACGACTTGATAATGCTCTTCAACATATCTAGTCCGCGGATAAATGGTGCCTTTGTTAAAATCCAATCCTTGTTTTTGCATCAATCGGTGTTCTGAACGATGAAAACAGGGGTGAGTCGACACATAATCATTGACCGGGTGGTTATTTAGGACAATTTTCACATTATTAGCAATCGAGCAAAAACGACCTATTTTGACATTGTTCATATTACAATGAGTATCAATATAAGTGCCAAACCCAATATATGAGGCATTCACATCACAGTCATTTGCTATGGAGTTGCAGCCTTCAAATTGAGTGTCTGTAAAGTTTGATTTCCGAGAAAGGAAGTTCCTATGCTTTTTTTGGTCACGAATGAATATTAGTTTCTTTATCTTACGTATTATTTTTTTCATAATGAGTCTATTCACCATTACCAGATAGTAGCTTGTGATAAAAGCTATCAACAGTGTAATCTTCAAGCTTAATAAAAACTGATTCATCAAAGTCACTAGAAATAAAGCTTTCAATATTACTAGCGAGTTCATTTAGAGAGTCAAATATAAGAAAGTTATCTTTTGAATATAAATGGTGCTTATAAAGAATCGCATGATTAGTGATGATTTTTTTTCTAGCGTATAACGCTTCTTTCACTCTCATAGTATCAGACGTCTGTCCATCAAGAACAATTTCCAATACGCATTTGGTATTGAGCATCACGGTTAGGTATTCAACATAGGAATAAGACGGTTTTTTGTCAAAAACAATAAAATTGCACTTAAAACCATCTAATGCACCTTTTATTTTCTGAACCTTTTCTTTCCTTCCTTTATCCACGCCGACAAAAGAAACATCGAAATCAGATGATTTTTCTATCTCATCGATGATTTTCAGTTGAGGCATAGGTAGGTAAATATGCTTAAAGTCATACTTTGCTGCATCACCTTCATCAAACGTATATTTTTCAAAATCATTTAGGTGATGGTTCAGGCTTCCATCTGTGACATTTCTAAAAACAATCACCTTCCTCCCATCAATCTTTGATATCGACTTTATATCTCTCAGAGAATCGGTGGTGAATATGACGTCGAAGCCATTTAGTGCCTTTATTTTTCGTCTTATGATCGCTCCATAAGCCTCATGATAGTGTTTTTTACTATAGAAAAATAAAAAGGAAACCAATTTAACTAGCCACTTACTGAGAAAAATATGATGCTTTTCATAATCAGACGATAGCACGTCAATTTCTAGTTTTTCATACTGTTGCTTATAGCCTACAAAAACCAGTTTCGGTTTCAATTTATCGTTCATAAGGTAACCTTTTAAAAGACTCGACAATACTTCCTAATGCACTATTGACTTTACTACCTTCAACTACCTTCTCGTAATAACTAACATACGCTGCAGCCATGACATCGGCATTGAAATGATCTCTCGCGTATTCATTGCAACGAGCTGAATCATAGGTGTCAGAATTTAAGATCCCTTCTACGAGCTCTTGTTCACAGCTCGATAAAAGACCTACCTCACCAGAAACTAATTCCGGCAGTGAGCCATAGGGTGTACCAAACACTGGACAGCCAAAATACAAACTCTCTGTAATCGCTAAGCCAAACGGTTCATGCCAAGTCACGGGGAATATCAGACCTTTTGACTGAGTCATGATCTGAGATTTCGTTGTATCGTCCACCATCCCTAAAAAACGAACATGACGATCTAACGTTAACCTGAAACCCATTTTTAGGTTCAATCGATGGCCGCCCAACACATCAAGCTGCTGGCCAGCTTTCTTGGTAATATCAATGGCACCTTGAACATTTTTAACTCGCCACGCCGCTTTCCCAAGAAAATGGAAACGTTCTCGTTTCAAGTTAAAGTTAGGCTTTTGGTAGTTGTCCCAATTCAAGCCATTGTAAACATAAGCTTGTGCACCATGATTTTTTGCATGCTGAGATGAAACAAAGACGGTATTAGGGTCAATAGGGCCGTCTGAATTACCATGCTGCGTTAAAATGTAGGGATAAGAGATAGGCTCTAGATCAGAGTGGAAATGTACAACATCAATATCATTTGGAAGCTGACTTTGCAGTGGTACATTCGGTTGATACTCTATGACTCTTGCCCAATCACACTTTGTGCCTTTGCCAGCGAGCAGCGTCACTCGGTGCCCGGCAAGATGCAAAGCATAAACTAAGTCCCAAATGACTCGTTCGGTTCCACCATAATTCACCACAGGTAACGTGGCTCTTGTATACATTAAAATATTCATAATCACTTAATTTTTAAAAGCTTTTACTTTAGCGACAACAGCTTGATGAACACACTCTGGAACAAATTGCTCTATTTCTCCACCATGAATAGCGACTTCACGAACCAATGTTGATGATAAAAAAGCAAACTCTTCTGAAGGTGTCAAAAACAGGCTCTCTAGTTCTGGTTTTAATCGACGATACATTGTCGTCAAACCAAATTCATACTCAAAGTCCATTGTCGTTCTTAAGCCACGCACCAAAATTGAGGCGTTTTGCTCGGTCGCAAAATCAACCAGCAAACCGCTAAAACCTTCAACGGAAACATTAGGTAATTCATGGCAAGTTTCTCGCAATAAGGCCACACGCTCATCTAAGCTAAATAAGGTGGCTTTACTTGGGCTCTCTGCGACACCAATGACAAGCTTTTCAAACATACATGCGGCACGTTTAATTAAGTCATAGTGGCCGTTAGTCACAGGATCAAAAGTACCTGGGTAAATTGCTATTTTCATGACATTCCTTTATTCACTGGATGTTTTCTTGTTTTTCACTCTGCCTAACACACGGTCTAACTGCTCAATCACCGATTCTGTAGAAATAAGAGCCATAAGATCTTTTCCTTTTACTCGGGTTCCCCATGGAAGCTCGTCAACCGCTTTACCGTGTTGCTCTTCGGCAATCTGTTCATAGACAGAAACCACACAGTCTAAACTATGATAAGGCCCTGTTCGCATTGGGTTACTGTGCGCATACAAACCAATCACGGGGACACCTTGAGTCGTCGCAATGTGTGCAGGCCCTGAATCAGGAGCGATCACTACACTGGATTGACCAATCACTGCGGTAAGCTGCTTTAACGAGGTTGAGCCTACTAAGTTAATACAAGGTGATGTCA
This sequence comes from Vibrio sp. 1F263, assembly GCF_041439035.1. Lineage (NCBI taxonomy): Bacteria > Pseudomonadati > Pseudomonadota > Gammaproteobacteria > Vibrionales > Vibrionaceae > Vibrio > Vibrio sp. 1F263. The sequence continues at coordinate 13,581 of NZ_JBGONI010000010.1, forward strand.
TGTGCTGAGATATATTGTCGGTTAAATTGCGCTCTCTATCCGTTGGAGCACCACAAAAAACCACTTTGAAGCCTAACTGATAAGCGTGATCGGCGACAGCGGCATAGCGCTCAACTAACCAGTTTCTCTCATCTTTACTCGCGGCAGGGCTAATAACAATATACGGCTCATGCGCAAGCTCCATCGATAGTCTTTGATCTTCATCAGACAAAGCAAGATCCCATGTCGGCACCTGTTTGGAACACCCCAAAAAGTAAGCAAATTCAGAGAAGTTATCTAACACATGAGATGCGTCCGTTTTTGGTAGCTTGCGGTTGGTAAAGAGCCACTGCCCCTCTTTGGCACGTGTCCAACTAAAACCAAGTTTTACTTTTGCCTTTACTCCGATCGTTAACAGGCTGGCTCTTAGTGCAACTTGCATATGCAACAAATAATCAAACCGAGTTGGACGCAGGGCTCTCCATACTTCTTTCATTCCTTTTAGGCCGCGTTTTTTATCAAACACGACAACTTGAATTCCAGGTATATCACCAAGTAATTGAGCTTCGATTTTTCCCATCACCCACGTGATCTGACATTCTGGATAGGTAGCTTGAATAAGTTGCACCACAGAAAGGGCATGACAAACGTCACCAATGGCAGATAAACGCAGAATACAAATAGATTTTGGAGCAGAAAGAGCGTTATTCATTGATCGATTCCAATGGCATCATTTCTAGAACAGCAGAAACAACGTTATCTGGCTTGATATCTTGAAGGCATGGCGAATAGACATCATCGCTAATTTGACATCTGTTTTTATAACAAGGGACGCAGTTACGTTCAGATTGCACAAGTCTAATATTGGCGACTCTTTGGGAGCGAACACCATTGCTGTATAAATTGTTCGTTACATCAATTGGCTCTTCATATGGCCAAGGTGACCACATGCTTGCTGGCGCTACGCTAATAATAGATACAATTGGGATAGAGTAACCTGATGCGAGGTGACCCGGGCCACTATCAGGTCCAACAAAACCATCACTGTGTTTTATTAATACAGAGGTTTGAGCTAATGATAATTCCCCCAAAACACTGACCAGTTGATTCGATTCAGGAACTTGGCTAATGATTTGTTCAACAATGGTCTCGTCTCGTTCTAATTTAGCGCCAGATAAGACAATATTATAACCTGCAGATATCAGACGATTGATGACTTCAACCCAATACGAGACTGGCCACTGCTTAATTTCGTTGGAGGATGGCGCATGCACAACAATGTAGTTTGATGGCAATCTCTTTTGAACCACTGAAGGTAATAACTCTTCGGGAGAGACTAGCCGTGCAATACAATTAACATCTATGGTATCCAGCATACGAGCAACGCGACTCATTTTATGCTCAAAGCGATGCTGTTCTTTAATGTAATGAGTATAAATTAACTTTTTAACCCAGGCGCCAGAAAGCGATTCATCAATTGCACCAAGTCTTTTCTTACCAAAGATAAAACTATAGATAGCTGTTCTATCATTAAGCATTTCATTGACGACTAAATCATATCGACCATGCGTTTTTAAAATCCGGTAATAGTCCTTAACGGATGCTCTTGGCGGAATTTCAACTAAAGAGTCAACGTCTGGATTGGTACCAAAAACCATCTCCCCTCTAGCATTAACTAAAACATCTATTGTTGCGGTCGGAAACGCTTTTCTCAGACTATGGGTAAAAGCAGAGATCAACAAACTATCACCAATGCAATGAGTGGCAACAACTAATATTTTTTGGTAACTACATGAATCGTTCATTAATCTGTTCGGCGTTTGATATACTGTTCTACCAAGTATGCCATAAACTCCCCAATACGAGACAGTGATTCATGTTTACAACAAAGCAAATCCATAAAACAACGTACTGGTATAATCCTAAATTACTCACCGAAGACGTTGAATTGGCTTTTTCTGTGGATTATTGGAAGGCGAATCAAGCAATACTGGGGCACGCTCAAGGTAGAGGAACAACATGGTTTGTTAAGGGAGAAAAAAGCAATTTCGCTCTTCGACATTATCATCGCGGCGGCTTGTTTGGAAAGCTAGTTAGAGACAGCTATTTATTTACTGGATTAGAGAACTCACGAGCATACCAAGAGCTAATGTTACTTGAGCTTCTAGCCACACATAAAGTTAATGTCCCGACACCCGTTGCTGCGAAAGTTTCGCAAGAAGGGCTCGTTTACAAAGCCGATATTTTAATTGAAAAGATTTCCGACGCAGAAGACTTAGTAAAGATACTATCAAACAAAAAACTATCCGATTCCCATTTCAACGATATTGGTCATCAAATTCGAAAAATGCACGATGCCGGGGTCAATCATACCGACCTCAATATCCATAACATTCTCGTTGATAAAGCAGGCAAGGTTTGGATTATCGATTTTGATAAATGCCTAACGCAAACAGGTAATAGCTGGAAAGAGAGTAATTTAAAGCGACTTAAGCGCTCATTCGAAAAAGAAGTTCGATTAGGAAGGATTGATGCTCAGCACTTTGATTTTTCACAAATTGAACAAGGGTACAAAGTGAGTACCCTTGAGAGTCTATGATTTATTCTTCTTTCAAACCAAATAACTTACGAAGTTTCTTTTTCTTTTTATAGATATGCCCTCGAATCACTTCAGCAAGAGGGCGCTTGAAGGACACTTCTTTAGCTAAGCGTATTTGCTCTTCAAATGGTTTATCTCCGTGTTCTTCAAAGAACTGTTCCAACACCGTTCTCGCCCAGTCTTTTCGTCCACTCGTTGAATAATGATTGAGCCAAGCTTTCGCTGGTTCAATATTCACCTGTGTAGAGAGCGCTTCAGATAACGCAAACTGTTCTAGAGTGTGTGCCTCACACCCTTCTTGACGTAACGCTTGAATCAACACATCGGCATAATCAAAAGCTGATGTGTGTTTCCCGGTGATACCGATGACTGCCGACGCCCACATAACTGAGTCTGGATTGGTGCGGTAGACACTGCCATCCATAAGCTTTATATCTCTATCTCTGATATGTGCGTATTCATTGGTGCTTGGCAAAGTATTGATGTTCACTTCTGAGCAAAACAGTAACGCGTTTTTATCCGATATAGAGTCGAAATAAACGTTTGTTGGCACGTTAAAGTACGTATCTGTATCTAAAAAAAGCAGTTTATCTTCAGGACTCAACTCTAAATTATCGCAAAGATATTTTAAGCCGCGGTTCTTGATTCTGAAGTGATAAGTATTGCCTAGACTCCATTCAGCCTTTTGAGCTGGCGATATCGGAAACACTTTAATTGGCATATTAGCGAAGTGCTCAGGCTCTTCTGCTAGAACAGAAATTTCAGGCCTAGTTCCATTTGCCTCAACCCAATTGGCTAAAAAAGACAAAATGCAAAATCTTGCGCCTTGATAGTAAGTTCTATCATTGCCATAAATGACAAATGTTAAGTGTTTTCTAGCCAATTCTGATTTCATAATTTAGTACTTCGTAATATTTTTAAAAAGTGCTTTGTGCTTGCTGCTGACATGGCTTCGAACATGAGTTCGGTATCCCTCTTTAAACCAACTTCTAACCGTCGCATAAAGTCCTGAGGTTCTACCACTCAACTCACTATCAAATGCACCGGTTTTACTACCCTGACGAACCAAAGGTGGGTGTGTCCAAAAAATATTGTACTCTAATGTCGTTCGCTCATTACCAATATAACCATCAATAGGTGCGTCGGTTATATTGTTTTCCATATGCTCTACCATTGCGCGAGCAAAACTAAGGTCATAAAGCAAACCACCAGTAAGCTTGTTCGTTTTACACAAGTACAGATGTTGATTTGGAACTCTTACTGATGTGGGTACTAAACTCGACGCCTCTTCAATATTTACAAGATACTTTTCTTCACCAGCAAGCTCGCTTTGGAAAGCTTCTAGTTGCTCAATAAAATCGCTATTTAGAAAAGCATCATCTTCTAACACTAATACTTGTGGAATTTGTTCTTCTACGACTTTTTTCATCACTAAGTAGTGCTTATAAAAGCAAGACTTCTCAGGGAGCCTCAGTGAGTCGTCAAAAAAACCATTTCTAACCTCATCAGATAGATCATCGATATCACCAGCTAACATATATTCGTAATCAGTGATGCCCACTTCTGGCAGGTGCTTATCTATATGTTTTCTACGTTCTTCGTAGCCTTTGCTTACATGAATAACAAAAGTTTTGATCATGGTGATGTCTCAATATTGGTTGACTGATTATTGGTGGCTGAATGATGTATCAATTGGAGTGTTTGTTGTAACGCACCTTGATTCTGTTGAACTATACCATAGCCTATTCGCCCTTTTTCAATTAACTCTTTAGGCTTGGATAATGCACTGATCATTTGTAAAGCAAGCTCATTCTCATCGGCTACAACAGACAGTGCGCTCGAGTCGATCAATTGATTCGCCAGGTCTGCAAAATTGAAATAGCTCGGCCCTGTTAAGCAGTATTTTTGAAGCAGCGCAGGTTCGATGAAGTTATGTCCTCCTACTTTCTTTCCAAGTAGGCTTCCTCCCATAAAAACAAGATCGCTCGCAGAAAGCATAACCATAAGCTCTCCCATCGTATCCCCCAAGTAGACGTCGACATCGAGCGGTATCTCGTCAACAACTTCGGTTCGACGAACCAAAACTAAGCCTTGGTTTTTGGCCAATTCAGCAACTGAATCAAACCGTTCAGGGTGACGAGGCACTATCACTAACAGCAATTCTGGCCGTTGGATTTTGGCTTGTTGGTAAGCTCTAAAAATTTGTTCATCTTCGCCCGCATGAGTGCTCGCGGCGACAACAATCTGCCTACCCTGCCCCAAAATATCTTTAAGATGCTCGCCTTGTGCGATTACATTATTATCAATCGACACATCGTACTTAATTGACCCTGTGACAATGACTTTTTCGCTCGGCGCACCTAGTAACTCAAATCGAGATTTATCATCAGAGTGTACTGTCAATATTAAATTTAACTTAGAGATAGTCGGATAAATTAACGAACTCATTTTTTGATAATTACTGGCTGATTTTTCGGATAATCGTCCATTAACTAATATCATCGGAACATCATTTTTAGCAACGGTGTTAATGGTGTTTGGCCATAATTCCGTTTCAATAATGAGCATGTTATCTGGCTGAACGCGGTTGATAAAACGTTGAACACACCAACTAAAATCAATAGGCATATAACGATGGCTAATCGAACCGCTCATCTTTTCGACCTGCTCAGCGCCTGTACTCGTTGTTGTAGTGATCAGTATTCTTTTATCTGGGTTTTGTATCGCCAGTTGTTCAACTAACTTCTTACTCGCCAGCACTTCCCCTACTGAAACAGCATGAAGCCAGATCACGCCCGACTGTCTATTATTGATCGACGGTGTAAACCCGAAATGCTCTTTCCAACGACGACCAAAAGGTGGTTTGTTTGCTTTGGAACGATATAAGCCCCAAAGCAGGATAGGGCTTACAAGGAAAAGTAACGCGGTATAGGCCCAACGAACGACAGTGCTCATATGACGACCTTATTTATATTTTGCCTTGGGAAATTACATCAAACTGCTCAATAGCACTAATGACTCTACTCGGCATTAACTCAGTTAGGCACTTTAGGTGCTGCTTGGGACAAGTTCGTTCAAAGCAAGGTCGGCACTCAATATCGGTATTGATGATCGCCAGTTTGTTCGTTAGCGGAGGCGTATATTTAGGTGAACTAGAGCCGTAAACAGCCACGACATTACAGCCCACCGCAGCGGCCACATGCATCAGCCCAGAATCATTGCTAACGACAGTACGACAAGCCCCGATCAAGTCTACAGCCTGAATTAAGCTCGTATCTCCAGCTAAATTGAAGCAATGCTGCTGCATATTAACAGGGACTTGTTCGATTATCTTTTGGGTTACTTCACGATCTTTAGCCGAGCCAAACAACCACACTTGGTAACCTTGTTTTGTCATCGCTGTCGCTGCTGTTGCAAAGTGATTATCAGGCCAACGTTTCGCAGGGCCAAACTCAGCACCAGGACATAAACCAAGGACAGGCCTTTGATTGTTTAAACCAAATTGCTCCATAGCCTCTTGTTGGCTGGAGTCAACAACTTGTAGGCTTGGAAAAGGTAATGATGACAATTCACCTAAACAACCACTACCCGTCATTTCAGCTTTAGGGTGCGCTAACGCTACATATCGCTCTAACATGTATTGAAACGCTTTTTTATTGGTTCTAACGTCATTAAGCAAACCAAAACGCATTTCACCTTTCCAGCCAACTCGTTCAGGAACGCGTGCAAACAGGGGAATTAAAGCTGATTTCGCGGAGTTAGGTAATACGTACGCTTTATCGTACTGTACTTCCCTCAACGATTTGCCGATCTTATAACGAGATTTCAGATCAAATTGCCCATGCCCTAGTGGCATTTCAAGAGCTTGATTGACTTGTGGCATTCTTTCCAAAATAGGCTTACACCATGCTGGCGCTAAAACATCAATTTTTGCGTCAGGGTACTGCGTCTGCAACTCAATATATAAGCCTTGAGACATTACCATGTCTCCAACCCATGATGGGCCAATAATCAGAATTTTCATTTGTCTTGCTCGTTAATAGCGTGTTCGTGAGTAGCTTGACCAGATAGTCTAAAATATTCTTGAAGTGTTTTAATGCAAACCAATTTTTCTAGTTGTTCATCTTGGAAAGGAGCAAGGTATTCATGCGCATTTTTGATCATCTGTTCAGACTCTTTAGGGTTGTCTAAATAGTATTTAATTTTTTGCTCAAAATCCGACCAGTCATCCTTCACCTCTACATAATGTATGCCTGGCTGCAGAGTGCCTTCCATAAACCACGTTTCAAATTTCATTTTTGGAGTAACGACAAGTGAGTTTGAAGACATTGCCCATTTCAAGTTTGATGCAACATCGTTCCCTTCAAGACAAATAATGAATTTGTATTGAAGCTGCTCTTCTACTGTCATAAATGGCTGTTGCCACTCTGGGTGTTGCTCTGAAGTATTCGATTGACCTGCATTCATCAGTGGATGACCATACAGAGTTTCCATAAAACGAATTCTATGTGGTTGAGTCACAGCACCACGAAACACGGCCATATTTTTTTTATCAGAAAAACTTAAGCTATCATCCACGAATCGGAAATGACGACGCTTATCTAATTTAAATAGTACAGAGTTACTATTGTTCCCATCAATCGGACGAGCTTTAAATAAAGTTGGAACTGGCTCTATATGCGTTTCATCACCAAAGTAGTAACTGAAACGAAAGTACTTTGGAAAATAATGAAGAAACTCTTTAAGATCAAAGAAATAAGATGTATAACCTTTTCGAGAATAATTACTAATCTCGCAGCTTAAACTAGCCTTATCAAAGTCGCCGAGCCCTTTTACGTAATAATTTACTCTGCTTTTTATATAGTCAGCTTGATCGGAATATGACTTTTCCAGCTTTTCAAACTGTTTTGAAAAATACAAACGAGGTGCGATAGAGAGCAAGGCATGTTTTAGATAATAAAATATCTTCATAGTTTCTCTTTATATTTTATTTTTGCGTAATGTAACGAAGGCAAAGTCAGCAGCCATAGGCAAGGAATTATCAACAAAGCTCTAGAGGTAGACTCTGCCTTTAAAAATGAAGACGACAAGTTCCACAATAATATCCGTAATTTTATCAGATAAAGTGCCCTAGACACAGCTTCAAGTGATATCAACTTCTGTATTGAGAAGGACACATCTATACCTGACAGCTAGAGCAATAAAACGTGTTTCTTTGCCCGATTTTAAATTCCTGAATCAGCTCTTCACAGTTAGGACACTGTTGACCAGCCTTACCATAAACCTGCAGCTCTTGAGCAAAATATCCCGGTTTTCCATCCGCTTGGGCAAAGTCTTTTAGCGTTGTTCCACCCTGTCTGATAGCCGTCGTGAGTACTTGCTTGATCTCTTTAGTTAACAAGAGCCACTCTTGTTTTGTAACCTTACTTGCAGAGCGCAAAGGATTAATACGTGAAGAAAATAGCGCTTCGTTGGCGTAGATGTTACCCACACCGACCACTACTTTGTTGTCCATAATGAACTGTTTGACGGCCACTTTACGCTTGGCGGCTTTTTCAGCAATATAGTCAGCGTTGAAGTCGTCAGTTAGTGGTTCAGGGCCAGAGCCTAGTAGCACAGAATGAACCTCATCCGGCGCCGACCATAACCACGCACCAAAGCGACGCGGATCGTTGTAACGCAATACCTTGCCATTGGTGAGCTTGAGATCCACGTGATCGTGTTTTGCTGGCGGGAAATCTGCGTCTAACACGCGCAATGAGCCAGACATCCCAAGGTGCACAATGGCTGTTCCAGTCTCGGTTTCTATCAATAGATACTTAGCTCGGCGTGAGATAGAGCGAATCACCTGCCCTTCTAATCGCTTAAGTTCTTGAGGGATATCCCAACGCAGTTTAGGTGTACGAAAAGTCAGAGTTTTAATCTTCTCACCGACTAAATGAGGCGAGATCCCCATGCGGCTTACTTCAACTTCGGGTAATTCAGGCATAGTTAGTCGTCCGATTTAGGTGGTTTGTCTGATATAGATAGCTTGTCTGCTTTAAAAAGATGGTCTGACTTAAATGAATCTTCTGAGCTAAAACTTGGAAACAGGTAGCTCTCTTCAATAGACACCGCCAACCACTGATCATTCCAGTTTTTTAACAACCAGAACTCCGGCAATTGATAATAGGTAATACGCTGGGGCTCTTCTTGATCTTGATACCACACTTCAATGGTGTGCGGGGTATTCAATTGTGGTGAGAGGTCGGTATAGGTTTGAGAGTCAACTTCAGTGCCCACAAGTTCCTGCCACCTCTGTGACAGCTCTTGTGCACTGGTAGTTTGAGGAAGCACTGTGTCTTTAAATTGATAAGCCCAATGATCGTCTTCTAATACAACTGACCACTTGGCAAAGTGCAATGCCTGGAGCTCTGCTACTGGATTCAGGAGATAAGGATAAGGGCTATCAACCTGCGGCTCAGGCTCGATAAGGTACGCTTTGATCAAAGTTGGAAGGTTTAACACGCCAATAAAAGCGATCACACTGAACATGAGTATGTTGTTCCACCGGCGTCCACGATATCTCATCTGATTCTGCTCATCTAACCTATTGAGTAATCAGTATATCGTGAAAGTGGCAAAACTTTCTATGTTGTACGGTTTTCTATCTATCAGACGCTATATCAAACAAGAATAATTGAGTTACTCAAATTTTAGATATAAAAAACCCAGCTATAAGCTGGGTTTTTAATTTATTCTTCTATAAAAGAAGAGACAAAGGGGCTATCAATTACTTGATTTTAGCTTCTTTGTACATAACGTGCTGGCGAACTACTGGATCAAACTTTTTGATCTCAAATTTGCCTGGCATGTTACGCTTGTTCTTGTCAGTTGTGTAGAAGTGACCAGTTCCAGCAGAAGATACTAGACGGATTTTCTCACGAATGCCTTTAGCCATTGCTTAATTCCTCTTAAACGTTTTCGCCACGTGCACGGATATCAACAAGAACAGCATCGATGCCTTTCTTATCAATAATACGCATGCCTTTAGCAGTTAGACGTAGTTTAACAAAACGTTTTTCGCTCTCTACCCAGAAACGGTGAGTTTGTAGGTTCGGCAGAAAACGACGCTTGGTAGCATTGCGTGCGTGTGAACGGTTGTTACCCGTTACTGGACGCTTACCAGTTACTTGACATACTCGGGACATGAATGTCTCTCCAAATCGTTTCAGCTCGATATCAACCTTGGTGGCCGAACCTCTCTATCAATTCTGAAAATAGAGGTAAAAACCATAATGGAAAATCCATTCAAGGCTATCAAAGGTCGCGTATTATACTAACTTGACATGCATTGCTCAAGACCCGAACAGATCCTTTTTAAGGATTTCGTGATCTTTTTTTGAACAGGGCAGCTATTTGAGTAATCAGAGCTGATTTAAGGTTCTAAAATGTGGGCGGAATGATAGCAGATTTAACGCAACTAACAACCTAAAATGTGATTCAAATCCATCCGCGCTCTGCAAAAGAGATAACTTCGCCATCTCCAACGACAAAATGGTCGAGAATTCGGATGTCCACTAGTGCCAATGCGTCGGTTAATCTACGTGTAATTCGCCTATCTGCTTGGCTTGGCTCTGCGACACCGGAAGGATGGTTGTGCGCTAGGATTAATGCTGCTGCATTATGATGAAGTGCCCGTTTAACCACTTCTCTAGGGTAAACAGATGCTGCATCGATGGTTCCTTCAAACATAACTTCATCTTTTATTACTCTGTTTTGGTTATCTAGGAACAATATATAGAAGGCTTCTCGCTGGCGATCACGCAATATACTCGAAAGATACAACTTGGTGTGACTTGGGCTAGTTAATGCATCCCCTCTAGATAAAGTCTCGCCCAAATAACGTTGCGTCATCTCCAAAACAGCCTGCAACTGGACATATTTCGCCTGCCCCATCCCTTTATGGGCACAAAATTCGGCCTCCGTTGCAGAAAAAAGATAGCGAAGTGAACCAAAATCTTTGATCAACTTGTCTGATAGCTCTAAAACGTTCATTCCTTGTGTGCCCGTTCGAAGAAATATAGCTAACAACTCTGCATCACTTAAGGAGTCGGGGCCTCTACTCAGTAACTTTTCTCTTGGCATCGACTCAACAGGCATTTTACTTATAGGCATATAAAGGCTATCTAGGGTGATGAATACGATCCATCAGCCTAATCCGTTTGTCTACGGAGAGCTTCCACAGCTTTATAAAGAAGACTAATGCCTAGCAAAACCGTGTAATTGATAAGTTTGATAACATCAACTTGATGAGTGTCAAACCTGTTCCAATTCTGCTTCTAGGCACTAATCCTTTGTTCTGATATCGTTAGTCCCAGAGAAATTAAGGAACAGAATCATGCAAACATTGGTTAATCAACTGGATAACGCTGACCAACAAGGCCTAGCTGGAAAAAAAATCCTACTTGGCATTAGTGGTGGTATCGCAGCTTATAAATGTGCCGAACTGACTCGACGCTTAATCGAACGTGGTGCGCAGGTACAAGTCGTCATGACTAATGCGGCTAAGGAGTTCATTACTCCTCTCACCATGCAAGCTGTCTCTGGAAGGCCAGTATCTGATAGTTTGCTTGATCCTGCTGCTGAAGCTTCCATGGGGCACATCGAACTGGCGAAATGGGCTGACCTAGTCTTATTAGCACCCGCAACCGCAGACCTTATTGCGCGTATGACCGCAGGCATGGGTAACGACCTACTGACCACTTTGGTTTTAGCAACCGATGCGCCAGTTGCGGTATCCCCAGCAATGAACCAACAAATGTACAGCCACCCTGCAACTCAAGAGAACATCGCAACGCTAAAACGTCGTGGATGTGAAATCTGGGGTCCGGCAGCTGGTGAACAGGCCTGTGGCGATGTTGGTATGGGGCGTATGTTAGAGCCAATGCAACTGGTCCATCGTTGTGAAGACTTCTTCCAACCTAAACCTCTGACTGGCCGTTCGGTGTTAATTACTGCGGGTCCAACTCGCGAAGCGATCGACCCAGTTCGTTACATTACCAATCATAGCTCGGGCAAGATGGGCTATGCACTGGCTGAAGCGGCCGCGAAACAAGGTGCTACGGTAACTCTAATTAGTGGCCCTGTATCACTCGCGACACCAAATCAGGTTAATCGCATTGATGTAGACAGCGCACAACAGATGTTTGATGCCGTGAGTGCCAATGCTGCTCAGCATGATATTTTCATCAGCTGCGCTGCGGTTGCCGATTACCGCCCAGAGACCATTGCAGACCAGAAGCTTAAAAAAGTCGATGGTAAAGATGACATGACCATTCAAATGGTTAAGAACCCAGACATTGTGGCTTCCGTTGCCTCAATGACTGAAGATCGTCCATTTACTGTCGGCTTCGCAGCAGAAACTCAAGATGTCGAGAAGTATGCGCGCGGAAAATTGGAAAGAAAGAACCTCGATATGATTTGTGCTAACGATGTCTCTGTCGAAGGCCAAGGCTTTAATAGTAGTAGTAATGAGTTGCACCTTTATTGGAAAGGTGGCGATAAATCTCTACCTCTAGATAGCAAAGACTTTCTTGGTTTCCAGATCCTTAATCAGATCCAACAGCTTATTGACGTATAAACGCACAATTTTACCCTGACAATACGCTGACACCTCTCGATTCTGTTGACCTAGGTCTTACAAAACTAGGAACAGAATTGAATGGTGTTTATAATCCTGCTTCACTCAATCCTCATCTTTAGGAAAGGAAGTAAATAGATGGCCGGTACTCGAAAATCAAACCGTCGTGAAGAAATCCTGCAAGCTCTAGCACAAATGTTGGAATCGACCGAAGGTGCTTCTCGTATCACAACGGTAAAGTTGGCCAAGCAAGTTGGTGTTTCTGAAGCTGCGTTATACCGCCACTTCCCAAGCAAAGCTCGCATGTTTGAAGGCTTGATCGAGTTCATTGAAGAAGCGTTGATGTCTCGAATCAACCGAATTCTAGATGAAGAGAAAGACACACTAGAGCGCATACGCCTAGTGCTACAACTTATCTTGGTTTTCTCAGAACGTAACCCAGGCCTGACTCGAATTTTGTCTGGTCATGCTCTAATGTTTGAAAATGAACGCCTGCGCGATCGCATCAATCAGCTTTTCGAACGTATTGAGACGCAACTTCGTCAAATTCTACGAGAAAGAAAGCTTCGCGAAGGGAAGTCATTCCCGGTTGATGAAAAAATCTTAGCGGCTCAATTGTTAGGTCAGGTTGAAGGAAGTTTAAATCGATTTGTTCGCTCGGACTTCAAATATCAACCGACAGCGAACTTTGAAGAGTATTGGGCACTTCTGAGTGCACAAATCGAATAGTAATCAGCATTAAGCCAAATATATGAACAAAACCACATATGATAAGCCTGAATTTTCACTCTTACTGCTTCACCCTAAATACTGGCCCGTATGGCTAGGCTTTGGGTTGTTGGCTCTAATTGTTAACCTGCTACCTTACCGTGTGTTGCTCTCCTTGGGGCAGCAACTTGGCTTACTAGGCGTGCGTTTTGGTAAAAAACGGGTTGATATTGCAACTCGTAATATGGAGCTAGCCTTTCCTGAAAAGCCCATAGAAGAAATAAATCAATTAGTTAAAGAAAACTTCAAAAATACTGGATTAGCGTTGATTGAAACCGGCATTACTTGGTTTTGGCCTACGTGGCGATTTAAAATGTTGCTGGTTGATAAAGATACTGCAGTAATGAGATCGCATAGCAAAAACGGTAAAGGCGTTCTACTTTGTTGTGTGCACGCTCTCAACCTTGAAATTACCGCTCGCGCTTTTGCCGTACTCGGACAACATGGATATGGCGTGTATCGCCCACACAACAACGCTGTATATAACCTTATTCAGTTTTGGGGCCGAACCCACAATGGCAATCTGACTATTGATCGTAAAGATGTGAAAAAGATGATACGTGTTCTGCGTAACGGAGATCGCCTATTCTATCTCCCTGATCATGACTACGGTCGCAATAAATCTGTATTCGTACCTTTCTTTGCAGTAGAGGATGCAAGCACCACCACTGGAACCAGCATTTTGGCTTACACCAGTCGATGCGCGGTCGTTATTGGGTCTGGCTTTAGAAATGCCGACGGTAAATATGAAATCATGGCCGACGAATCAATCGAAGATAACTATCCGCAGAAAGATGAAAAAGCGGCAGCAGCGTATATGAACCGCTATCTTGAGAAGATTATCTTAAGAGCCCCAGAACAATGGATGTGGCTACACAAGCGCTTCAAAACCATGGAAGATCCAGAAGCGGAAAAAGGCATTCGTTACAAGTAAGCGAGCCTTGTTCTGTCCAATAAGATTTAAGTAAAAAAATGCCCGAAAGAGTTTCATCTCTCGGGCATTTTTCTTTTTTAAGCTCTAAACCTAAGGCACTAAACTATTAGGTTCAACTTCTTCAGTTTACGAATTAGATTCCGTATTGAGCTCGGTACGCTTTTACTGACTCTAGGTGTGCTGCGTCGGTGCCTTTCTCTTCAAGGAAAGTAACCAAGTCAGTCAGGCTAACGATTGAGATAATCGCACAACCAAAGTCACGCTCAACTTCTTGAATCGCAGACAACTCTCCTTTGCCCTTCTCTTGACGGTCGATAGCAACAAGCACACCCGCTAAATCAGCGCCGTTTGCTTGGATGATTTCCATCGACTCACGAATCGCAGTACCAGCAGTGATCACGTCATCTACTAACATGATGCGACCTTCAAGTTCGCTACCGACTAGGTTGCCACCTTCACCGTGGTTCTTTGCTTCTTTACGGTTGAAGCAGTAAGGCGTGTCCACATCGTGGTGATCAGCAAGTGCAACCGCTGTTGTTGTTGCGATTGGGATACCTTTGTATGCAGGGCCAAATAGTACATCGAACTCAATACCTGAATCTGCTAATGCTGCTGCGTAGAAGCGACCTAAGCGTGCTAGGTCACGACCTGTATTAAACAATCCAGCATTGAAAAAGTAAGGGCTCTTACGGCCAGACTTTAAAGTAAACTCACCAAACTTAAGTACTTCTTTCTCTAGTGCAAATTCAATAAATTCACGTTGATATGCTTTCATGTTCTTCCTCTACGTTTATTCAATAAAACTTAACTTACGCTCTGCACTACCCTTTCGGGTTTTACAGACAAAAAAATAGCTCCTGTGAAAGGAGCTATCTAAAAACTATTCTGCTAACGCCGACTTCTGCGCTTCGACGATATCGGCAATGCCCTTATTTGCCAGGGCTAAAAGCTGCATCAGCTCTTCGTGGCTGAACGGTTCGCCTTCTGCGGTGCCTTGAATCTCAATCATCTTACCGTCTTCCGTCATTACAACGTTCATATCGGTATCTGCTGCTGAGTCTTCAACGTACTCAAGGTCACACAGTGCTTGTGCACCAACGATGCCCACTGAAACTGCCGCTACGTGGCCTTTCATTGGGTTCTTCTTCAGTTTGCCACTTGCTAGTAGGCTGTTGATAGCATCAGCCATTGCAACGCTTGCACCTGAGATAGAAGCAGTACGAGTACCGCCGTCTGCTTGGATAACATCACAATCGACAGTGATCATGATTTCACCCATTACTTTCAGGTCAACAACAGCACGTAGGCTACGAGCGATCAGACGTTGGATTTCCATCGTACGACCACCTTGCTTACCGCTCGCCGCTTCACGACGGTTACGAGTGTGCGTTGCACGTGGAAGCATGCCGTATTCAGCCGTTACCCAACCCTTTCCTTGGCCTTTCAACCAACGCGGTACGTTTTCTTCTACCGTCGCATTACATAGAACTTTAGTGTTGCCGAACTCAACTAATACAGAACCTTCAGCATAAGCTGTGTAGTTACGAGTAATTTTAATTGGACGAATTTGATCTACAGCGCGGTCATTTGGACGCATTGGTATCTACCTTATTAACAGTCTGAAGTGATTTACTATCGAAAGAGTGCATCACCTAAGAAAGGGGTGAGACAGTTTTGATTGGGGCAAGATTATATAGCAGTTTATCTTTCAAATCTATTTACCATTCAAAGTGGCCTACTACTTAAGGCGACTTACGACTCAAAGATACTTACCGTGAAGGCTATTTATAACGGAAAATCGACAAGCTTCGGGAGCACACCATATCGTGATACTATGCGTGCGCGTTATTTTCAGAATGATAAAAGACAGGAAAATTCGATGATTTATAGTATGACCGCGTACGCGCGCAAAGAAGTAAAAGGCAATTGGGGTACAGCAGTATGGGAAATCCGTAGTGTAAACCAACGCTACCTAGAAACTTACTTCCGTATGCCTGAACAGTTCCGTGGTTTAGAGCCAATCCTACGCGAGCGTTTCCGTAAGCGTCTAGCTCGCGGCAAGGTTGAATGTAACCTACGTTTTGAAGCAAACCCAGCAGCGAAAGGCGAGCTAAGCATTAACGAAGGTTTGGCTCAGCAAGTAATCAATGCTGCTAACCAAGTAATGACGATGACAGGTGAAGACAGCCGTTTGAACCCATTCCAAATCATGAACTGGCCTGGCGTAATGGAAACGCCAGAGCAAGACATGGATGCCATCAACAAAGACCTACTTGAAGCATTCAACGATGCCATCGCAGAATTCATTGACGCTCGTGCTCGTGAAGGCGAAAACATGAAAGCGCTCATCGTTCAACGTTTAGATGCAATCACTGAAGAAGTCGTTAAAGTTCGTGCACGCATGCCTGAGATCTTAGAGTGGCAACGTGAGCGTCTTCTTACCAAGTTTGAAGATGCGAAAATTGAACTTGAAGGTTCTCGCGTTGAGCAAGAGCTTATCCTACTGGCTCAGAAGTCAGACGTAGCAGAAGAGCTAGACCGTTTAGACTCTCATGTGAAAGAAGCAAATGTAGTACTGAAGAAAGGTGGCGCTTGTGGCCGTAAGCTTGACTTCATGATGCAAGAGTTCAACCGTGAGTCAAACACGCTAGCATCTAAGTCTATCAGCACAGACATCACAGCATCGGGCGTTGAGCTTAAAGTTCTTATCGAACAGATGCGTGAGCAGATCCAGAACATTGAATAATAGTTCGTCAGTAACACACTGTGGATAGCCACTAGCTGAATCAGTGTTGATTAGATCAAGATAAGCTCCTAGTTTTAGGGGCTTTTTTTATGGATACAATAATGACAATCAGGATGACTAAGTGAGCAGATTATCACGCAGGAGATGTACTTAGCACAAAAGATAGATACAGCGATAGATAGAACAGAGCAGGTGTGCAAAAGGGTTTTTAATATTTAGAGGAGGTATTGCAAGTGGAGAAGAGTGTTACTGTAAAACTGAGGGAAAACTGGTTTTAGAGAGAAAGTGACGCAAGTTGCTAATGCAACCTGCGTCGACTTAAAATCTTATAGAGCTACAACGTTTGCAGCTTGAAGACCTTTTTGGCCTTGCTCTACTTCGAAAGACACTTGTTGGCCTTCTTTAAGAGTCTTGAAACCTTCAGAAGCGATTGCACGGAAGTGTACGAATACGTCAGCGCCGCCGTTGTCTTGAGTTAGGAAACCGAAGCCTTTCTCTTCGTTAAACCATTTTACTACGCCGTTTGTTTTGTTAGACATGATGTGTCCCTTATATAAAAATAAAAAATTAATCGCCAAAAGTGCGATGCGCTGAAAGCTTGAATTATTTAATGTATCTATGAAGCCAAGGGAAACACTGAGAATAACAATGAAGCAATACTAAGGGTTTTACTTTACAACTGGATGTTTCATTTAATAACCCTGAAAACAGAGCAAGCACATTCTTGGTGATCCTGACCAGGTTGTAAAGCGTTATTTGAATAAAATGACTATTTTTTGTTCAATTAACTTCTATTCAGCCCCACAACATCACTGAACTTCATTTACAAAGCTATGATCTGAAGAAATTTACTCTTCCGCGGTTTGGTTCGGGCAACACACACGGCCAGTAATAATGTCCTACTAGAATCAAGAGTACGACAAAAGCAAAAACACGCGCCGTGGTAGCACTCTCCACGTAACTAAACTACCTGTATCTTCACACCTAGTTCTCGTAAAGCATCAAGCACCTTAGGGTCAGCGCCGTCATCTGTAATCAATGTGTCAATCTGAGAAGCGGTAGCGAGTAACTTCCCACCATGCTTACCTACTTTGCTGCTATCTATCAGAGCCACAATACGATCACCATACTCCAGCAGCTTTTTCTCTGCCATATAGACCAATAGATCAGAGGTATGCACACCAGCTGTCGTAACACCCGTACCCGTAAAGAAGACAAAACGACTTTTATGGTCATCTGCTGCTTCTTCATCTGGAGAAATAGTGATCTGACGTTCGGGTAGATATTGGCCACCAAGTATGATGATACTTTGATGATCTTGACTAATCAGCTGATACGCCAATGGCATAAAATTCGTCACAACTTGCACATCACGATGCGCTAAATGCTCTCCCATCAAAAAAGTCGTATTGCTACCACTCACAATAATACTGTCGTGTTCTTCACACATATCTGCCGCAGCTTTAGCAATTCGCTTTTTCGCTACATAGCTTTCTATATCTGTTTCGCAGGGGATAAAGCTGCTTGGTGCATGAGTTGCGGCTAGGGACGAGTCAAAATTGATTACCTCTGCCCCATTACGGATTTTTTTCAGCCTCCCTTCTTCCGCCAACTTTGTAATGTCCCGACGAGCTGTAGATAAAGAGATATCTAACATCTTCACATAGTCATTTGTCGTTATAAACGTATGACTCGTTAGATGATCTAACAAGCTTCTATGACGCTGAGCTTCATTCATTGTTCATACCATTAAGTTCTTTTGAATTATTTTGACGCATTATGAACTTTTGAGCAATTAGATTCTCAAAATGAACTCTTTTGAATTAATTTGACTCTAAATGTGTGATCTAAACCATTATTTTGTTCATAATAAATCAAAAATGACTTTACGTGACCGAGCTTGACCACTTATAGTCAATTCGCGTCATGAAAAGTCACTGGAGAGTAAAATGAAATACCAAGCAGTAATGATTGATTTAGATGGAACACTGTTAAGTGATGCTGAGCAGATCTGCGTGACTAACAAACAAGCGATTTGTCTTGCCGTTAATAATGGATATCAGGTGAGCTTGGCGAGTGGTAGACCGCACCAGCTGATGATGCCATATGTTGACCAGCTTCAATTGTCGCTACCAATCATCTGCTGCAATGGTGCCTATATTTATGACCCTAAAACACAACGTGTTCAACATCAGCACATAATTAGTCATGAATCACTAACGGGTCTGTTGAGCTTACTGAATGATGGACATTTCGCCTTCACCATCTATTCAAGTAAAGGCATCTTTGCTCAAAAAGAATCAACTCATACAAAGGGTTTAGAAAAAAAGGCTGAGGTTATTAATGCCGCAATGGAGCTGCAGATTATCCCAACGCTGACCGAACTCATCGCTCGCAGTGGCGATGTCTACAAAGTATTAGTGTCTAGCCAAGACAAAGAATCTCTAAACCAGTTACGAGATTCCTTAAAAATGCACTTCCAAGCTGACTTATCAACACCGAATAAATTGGACATTACGTCTAAAGCAGCCACCAAAGGCCACGCTCTTCAACAGTGGCTAAATGACCAAAGAATTTCATCTCATAACACCATTGCTTTTGGGGATGGGGACAACGATGCCTCTATGTTCCGACTTGTCGGAGAACCTGTCGCAATGGCTAATGCCAGCCCTGCTTTAAAAGGCATGGCTAATCTAATTGTTACCAATAACAACGGCTGTGGAATTGGCCAGTACCTTCGCTTGATAGTGCAAGAAGGCCAACACACATGCCAAAACACTTTTAGTTACTAAGGATAAATCATGAAAAAAGTAAAAATTGCCGCAGGATTAGCACACGTAGATTACGGCCACATTGCAGACGTAGTGAAAGAAGTATCTGATGCTGGTGCCGATTACATCCACTGTGATGCAGCAGATATGCATGACCTGAAAAACCTGCAATTGATGGGGGGGCATCAAATTGTTGAAGGCATTCGTCCTTACACTGAAAAGCCAATTGAAGTTCACGCTTACTTCAAAGATTGCGACAAATTATTTATCGATAAAATCGCTGCTGCTGGTGCAGACATGCTAATTCTACCAGCTGAGCATTTTATCGGTGCTCCTCTGTGTTACATCATTAAGTACTGTCAAAACCACGGAATGAAATTTGGTTTGACCGTTGGTGCATTAACGCCAGTGTCATTTGTTAAAGAATCTATCTACTACCTAGACCGTTTACACATTGTTATTCACGGTATTACTGATGGCGATGATGAATGGTTATGGCGCAAATCTGCGATTGCAATGATCCGCGAAGCACGTGAACTCATCAACGAACGCAACCCTAACTGTGAGCTATGTGTAGATGGCGGTATCCGTAACCACAACATCGAAGAACTGCTTAATGAAGATATTGATGTGATGGTTGCATCGACAAATATCTTTGGCCACAAAGACGGCATCACAGCAGGCGTTCGTGACTTCCGCGCAGCAATCGACCAACTGGAAGATAAAGCAGCGGCAGACACAAAAGAAGTCGAAACCGTTTAAGTAATTGCCTAGCGCAGTTTCTATCGAATCGATGCGCCACAGCAATCTAGAAATAACGGTGCTAAACCTACCCCCCTCTATGCTCGGGTTTGGCACCACTACCAAGGATTAAACCATGACACAGTTTCAACACTATCAACCGACCAAGCTAACCTTTGGTGCGGGTGAGATTCATAAAATAGGTCAGCTTATCGCTCAATATGGCACACGTTGCCTAGTAGTATCCGAACCTATTTTTGATGCAGTAAAGCCAGCCTATGACCGCATTTTTACTTTGCTTTCAGAGCAAGGAATTGAAGTGACTCATTTTGATGGTGTCGTACCGAATCCGCCTACAACCGTCGTTGAACTTGGCCGCCAAGTGGCCATCGGAAATAACTGTGATGTGGTTTTGGCCATTGGTGGTGGTTCATCGATTGATACAGCAAAAATCATTTCGGCAACGATCAATGCAGAGTCTCTAGATTGGGCCCATTGGTTTGCCACTTATGATTCACCGTTTGGGGACGTCAACCCACTACCCGCGAAAGTCGTACCTTTGATCGCTGTACCTACAACATCGGGAACAGGCTCTCAAGTGACGCAAGCGGCAGTGATTACCGACCTTGAACAACATGCAAAGCTAACACTGTTTCACCCTGAATTTTTCCCTTGTGAAGCGTTAATCGATCCAGAGCTCATGCTGACACTGCCTCCACGTATGACAGCTATGACCGGATTTGATGCTTTTTCACATGCGTTTGAATCATTTACGGGTACTCGACCATCTCCATTTGTTGATGGTATGGCGTTAGAAGCAATGAAGCTTGTCATTGATCACCTACCTAGTGTTGTCGACAACGGTGCAGATTTACATGGCCGCTGCCAACTCGCGAAAGCAGACACACTTGGCGGGATCTCGCTAGCTAATGGCGGTGCGGGGGCACCACACCCTTTAGGCGAAATTTTAGGTAGTAGCAAAACAAACCTACCACATGGGTTAACACTCGCAGTGGTTTATCCAGCTTATGTACAACTTCAATGGCGCAAGCAACCAGAGAGATTTGCTCAAGTGGCTGAGTTATTTGGTGCTGTGGGAAGTACCGAAGAAAAAGCTCAATCATTAGCGGCTGCTCTTGTGAAATTCCTTGAACGTATCGGTCTTGAATCGAACTTAACTCAAGTAGGTGTCACCAAAGAAGATGTTCAAAAGTTGGAGCCGGCTTTTTGCTTTGATCTACCACTAACCAGTGGTGAAGAAATGAAAAAAGTATTGCAGGCCAGTTTGGTTGAATAAGCGACAGTCACAAATTCACGTTTGTCATAATTAAAGAAAATGGAGATTGAAACATGGAATGCAAGAACAACACTTTAGGTCATACAGCTTTGAAATTGGAAAGAGAGGAATTCATTGCCAGTAACCTAAAAGCGTTGATCTTTGACTTCGATGGCCTTCTCGTCGATACCGAAACCTGTATGTTCAAAGCCTGGGAAGCTTTGTTAAAACCATACGGCGTTGAAGTTTCGCCACTCCAGGTTGCTGGCCTAGTTGGGAGCTCAGCGCCAGCAACCTACCTTTATCAACTATTCAACAAAGCGTCGAATCAAAAGCTGTCCGATTCACAAATTCGCGATCGAGTGATCGCTCATGCCTACCAATTAATTGCTTCAATAACAGAACGAGAAGGTGTCCGTCAGTATCTAGACTTTGCTAAATCACACTCATTGAGCATTGCACTGGCCACCAGCTCAGAGGCTGATCATTACATGCCAATTCTGAATCGTTTGAACCTTACACCCTATTTTGACTGTTTTATCGGAGCAGAAGACATTGCCTCAGATAGACGGAAACCACATCCCGATGTGTATTTAGCGGCATTAGAACAACTCGGTGTATCTGCCCATCAAGCCATCGCTTTCGAAGATTCCCCTCCTGGAATTATGGCGGCTCGATCGGCAGGAATACCAACAGTTGCAGTAACCAATTTGCTCACTCGTCACCTCGATGTCTCGCTAGCCAACGTGGTGCTGAGTTCGATGAATGATCAAACGCTACTGCAATTGATAAACCAACTTACCGAGAATGAACGATGAATAAATTAGAACAACTGAAAAAGCACACCACTGTCGTTGCCGACACAGGTGATATTGATGCTATTGCTGCATTTCAACCTGAAGACGCCACAACTAACCCATCTCTAGTACTAAAAGCCGCAGAAATGCCGCAATACGATCACTTAATCGCCGATGCGATCACTTGGGCAAAAGCACAAAGCAACGACAAATCACAACAGTTGATCGACGCTGGAGACAAACTGGCGGTCAACATTGGTTTAGAAATTCTAAAAACGGTACCGGGGCGCATCTCAACAGAAGTCGACGCTCGTATGTCATTCGACAGAGTCGCAAGCTTGGCAAAAGCTCGTAAGCTTATCGGCATGTATAACGAAGCTGGCATCAGTAACGACCGAATCCTAATTAAGTTAGCGTCAACTTGGGAAGGCATTCGAGCAGCTCAAGAGCTAGAGAAAGAAGGCATCAACTGCAACCTAACGCTGCTGTTCAACTTTGCACAAGCCAAAGCCTGTGCAGAAGCCGGTGTTTTCTTAATCTCACCTTTTGTCGGTCGTATCCTAGATTGGTACAAAACCAATACCGATAAAAAAGAGTACCTTCCTCATGAAGATCCTGGTGTCGTTTCAGTCTCTGAAATTTACAACTACTACAAAGATCATGGCTACAACACGGTTGTGATGGGCGCGAGCTTCCGCAATGCCGATGAAGTCCTAGCATTAGCGGGCTGTGACCGTTTGACCATAGGCCCTGCAATTTTAGACCAACTTGCAGCACAAGAAGGCTCTGTTGAGCGCCTACTCTTTGCCGACCGTGACACCATCAAAGATACACCAACAGCTATGACTGAAGCACAGTTCCGCTGGGAGATGAACCAAGACCCGATGGCAACAGAAAAGCTCGCCGAAGGCATCCGTAACTTTGCCGTCGATCAAGGCAAGTTAGAAACCATGATCGAAGCACGCCTGTAGGAGAAGCATAATGATTACACGAACTAAATTAGCCGACGCTATTCGCGTTCTAAGCATGGACGCTGTACAAAAAGCAGGCTCGGGCCACCCCGGAGCACCGATGGGCATGGCCGATATCGCTGAAGTTCTATGGCGTGATTTTCTAAAACACAACCCGAGCAACCCTAACTGGGCCGACCGCGACCGTTTTATCTTGTCGAATGGCCATGGCTCAATGCTTATCTATAGCTTGTTACACCTATCTGGTTACGAGCTATCAATGGATGACATCAAATCTTTCCGTCAATTACACAGTAAAACCGCAGGTCACCCTGAATACGGTTACGCTCCAGGTATTGAAACCACTACCGGCCCATTAGGACAAGGCATCACCAACGGTGTCGGCATGGCTTTGGCTGAAAAGGTTTTGGGTGAACAGTTCAACCGTGAAGACCACGATATTGTTGATCACCACACCTACGTGTTCATGGGTGACGGCTGCATGATGGAAGGTATTTCTCATGAAGCATGTTCACTTGCCGGTACGCTTGGACTAGGGAAACTGGTCGCTTTTTGGGATGACAATGGCATTTCGATTGATGGCGAAGTCGACGGGTGGTTCTCTGATGACACACCAAAACGTTTTGAAGCCTACGGTTGGCATGTTATTGCTGATGTTGATGGTCATAACGCTGATGATATTCACAAAGCAATTACTGAAGCTAAAACCGTAACAGATAAACCAACCTTAATTTGCTGCAAAACCGTGATTGGTTTTGGCTCACCAAACAAGTCAGCCAGTCATGACTGTCATGGTGCTCCGTTAGGTGCTGATGAAGTCGCATTGGTTCGACTCAATCTCGGCTGGGACCATCCTGAATTTGAAATTCCTCAAGATGTATACCAAGCATGGGATGGGAAAGATAAAGGACAAAGCAATGAAGATGACTGGCAAACACGTTTCAATGCTTATCAAGAGGCGCACCCAGAATTAGCCGCTGAGTTTTTGCGTCGTAGCCAGAACCTATTACCTGAAAATTGGGATCAGCACACTCAAGATCTAATCCAGACTTTGCAAGCGAATCCACAAACCATCGCGACTCGCAAAGCATCACAAAATACTATAGAAGCATTCGGACCATTACTGCCTGAGTTTTTGGGAGGTTCAGCCGATTTAACCCCTTCAAACTTAACTAACTGGTCAGGCTCAAAAGCAATTACCGCTCAAGATGCGTCAGGAAACTACTTGAGTTACGGCGTTCGTGAATTTGCGATGTCTGCAATGATGAATGGCGTGGCGTTGCATGGTGGCTTTATCCCATACGGCGGTACGTTCTTGATGTTCATGGAGTACGCTCGTAACGCGCTTCGTATGGCAGCACTAATGAAGCAACGCAGTATCTTCGTTTATACCCATGACTCTATCGGTTTGGGGGAAGATGGTCCGACACACCAACCGGTTGAACAAATCGCATCGCTTCGACTTACTCCAAACATGAGCACTTGGCGTCCTTGCGACCAAGTAGAAACCGCGGTGGCTTGGAAGTCTGCTATCGAACGTTTTGATGGTCCAACGTCATTGATTTTCTCTCGCCAGAATCTTGTTCAATTCGAGCGTGATCAAGACACGCTTTCCAATGTAGCGAAAGGTGGATACATCCTTTCTGACTGTGACGGTGACCCACAGCTGATTCTAATCGCTACGGGATCTGAAGTGGCACTCGCCATGGAAGCAAAAGCACAGCTAACTCATGTCCGTTGTCGTGTTGTTTCAATGCCGGCCACCGATATTTTTGATGCACAAAGCGCGGAATACAAGGAACAGGTTTTACCAAGCCATGTTACAGCACGAGTTGCCATAGAAGCTGGTATCCGTGACTACTGGTTCAAGTATGTCGGGCTACACGGCGATATTGTGGGAATGACAAGCTTTGGTGAATCAGCACCAGCAGAACAACTCTTCGAAATGTTTGGATTTACAGTTGAAAACATCGTTGAAAAATCCCTAGCGGTTCTGGAGAAGTAATATGAGCATGGCACAACGCTTTATTGAAAACCAAAGCCAAGACTGCCTGCGAACTAAGGCTGCAAAAGTAGCCTTAGAGCAAGTCCTAAAAACGCTAACACCTTCTAGCGTTATTGGTATCGGCACTGGTGCTACAGTTGAAGTTTTCATTCAACTATTGAAAGAAAGTGGCGCTGAGTTTGCTCATTGCGTATCCAGTTCGGTTCGCTCAAGTCGAGCTTTATCCTCTGCAGGGCTGAATGAGATATCCATATCTGAATGTGGCCGTGTTGATTTCTACATTGATGGCATTGATGAAGGTCTTACAACCGGCATGACCGTGAAAGGTGGTGGTGCAGCACTGGCTCGTGAAAAAGTACTCGCGACGCTTGCTCTAAGCTTCATCACCATCGCAGATAGCGGTCGATTGGTCACTCAACTCGGAAAGTTTCCACTCCCTGTAGAGGTTTTACCTGCCGCACAAACCGCTGTGTTTAATGCCTTACAAAGCCTTGGTGGACACCCGACGTTGCGCCAAGACTGCACCACTGATAACGGCAATATCATTCTCGATGTTGCTCATTTGGACATCGCTGAACCAAAGCGATTAGAACTCCAAATTAACGCTATTCCTGGCGTCGTCGAGAACGGTATTTTCGCGCAAAGAACGGCCGATTTCATGGCTTTTTCGAATGCAGAAGGTACGTATTTATTATCAAAGCAACACGTTCAATAGCTGGGATTTATAATCAAAATGAGACCTCGCTTGCAAGTCTATTTACAAGCATGTCAGTAAGGATAATTTAGGAATAAAACATGACGGAAAGCAATTTTTCAGCTCAAACACTGCGCTATTTTGATTCAAATATTGAAACGTTTACGCGTGATCTATCTGAGCTAATTGCTATTCCGTCTGTACGAGATATCAGCAGCTGTTCACCCAATGCTCCTTTTGGTTTACCGATTAGAAACGCATTCGACTTTCTCATTAACTGGGCGAAACGAGAAGGGTTTGAAGTCCGTGATCATGATGGTTATGCCTTGGACATCAGCTTTGGCGAAGGCTTACAAGAAATCGGCATATTGCATCATGTAGATGTGGTAGAAGCCGGTAATTTGGACTCATGGTTAACCCCTGCATTTGAGATGCACCAACAAGGTGATGACTTATTGGGGCGAGGCGTTACCGACAACAAAGGCCCGTTAATGGCCAGTCTGTATATTCTCAAGATGTTTAAAGCGCTTGATGCAACACTCGACAAAAAAATAAGAGTGATCATCGGCGGCGCAGAAGAGACAACTTGGGAATGTGTAGAGCATTATTTTAATCATAACCCTCAACCGGATTATGGTTTCTCTCCAGATGGCGACTTCCCAATCGTTAATGGAGAAAAAGGCATCCTGTATGCGTCATTACAACGAGAATTCCCAACTCACAATGGCCTAGGAACTTGTCAGATCGTAAGCATTGAAAGTGAGCGTGACAGAACATCCACCTGCTATCAATTATCGATTTATCTGACAGGAGAAAAAGCGGCTGAAGTAGCAGCAACATTTGAAACTTCAGCAACAGTCACTCTTGCCAATGTGGCACAAAGTGACAACCACCAACAAAAGGAGTTGTACTGCGTTGAGTTGTCAACGCCGTGGGAGAAATCTCGCAACCCGCATAAGGTCGATAACTGTATGGATCAGTTTGTTCGTCACATGCGACATGTTGAAGGGTTAGACACTAACTCTCGAAATTTAATTGATTTACTAGACGCGTGTTTTAGTGATTCCAATGATGCTTCGAAATTAGGGCTAGCACACCAAGATAATGAAATGGGGTCGACTACATGCTGTGTCTCCTCCATCAATTTGAATCAACATGGCTACAACTTGGATTTTGATTTTCGGTTTCCTAAAGGACTGACTATCGATCAAGCTCGTACCCAACTCCAGTATGTATCCCAACAATACGGAGTGAGATTGATTGAACACCAGTACTTACCTCTATCTTACCTCTCACCCGAAAGTGAACTTATCCAAGCAATGGGAAAAGCTTATTCCGAAGTTACCAAAATGGACGCTCAGTGCTTTAGTAAAGGTGCGGCTTCTTACGCGCGCGCGCTAAACAATGGTGTGGCATTCGGACCTACTTTTCCTGGTGATGTGACTTGTGTTCATGAGCCCAATGAAAGGCTCAGCCTCGAGTCATTAAAAAGAGCAATAACAATATACGTGAAAGTTCTCATATCACTTTAGGAGTAAATTATGAGAGATAAGGTTCAAGCACTTGCTGGAGGTATGATGGTATCCATCATCGTACTGGTTATCGCAGGTATATTTATTGGTGTGGGCGCTGGTGTTGTAAACCAAATGTCTGCTACCGACTCTGTTATTTGGGCATTCTTTAAGCTGATGTTAGATCTTGGCTTGATGGTCATGCGCAATCTACCGCCTTTCTTTGCGATTGGTCTAGCGTTCGCGCTGGCGAAATCTGAAAAAGGTTGGGCAGCCTTCACTGGCTTTACCATGTTCATGTGTTTCAATGTTGCTATCGGGTCGATCGCTGCATTTCACGGATGGACTCAAGAAACCACAAGCGTTGCGTCATTAATGAATGATGCTGGCTACGACAAAGTAGCAGCGCAAAACTTCAACTCTTTATGGGGTGAGTCTTTAGGTATCTTCGCTTACAACATGGGGATCTTTAGCGGTATTCTTGTTGGTTGTATTACGGCTTGGATCCACAACCGTTACTACAAATTCGAAATGCCTGCACTCTTGAGCTTCTTCTCTGGCCCTCGTGCCGTAGTGATTTTCGCTTACTTCGCTATCATGCCTATCGCGCTGTTTGTTTACTACGCTTGGCCGCCGATCGCTGGGGCACTGCAGTCCATCACTACCTTGATTACTAGCTCAGGTATTTTTGGGTCTTTCCTATTTGGCGTATTTGACAAAGGCTTATTGCCATTTGGCTTACATCACCTTATCGCCTTCCCTATTGAATACACTCGTGTTGGTGGCGTAATGGAGATTGATGGTGTTGTTTACGAAGGTGTTCGTAACATCATGAATGGCCAAATGAGTTCACCAGAGGCAACGAGCTACATTACACATAACTTTACCAGCGGTCGTATTCCAATCCAAATTGGTGGCCTAACGGGTGCTGCTTATGCAATGTACGTAACAGCAAAAACAGCCAATCGCAAAAAGGTAGCCGCTATCATGGTGCCTGCAGTATTTACGGCTGCTGTTATCGGTATTACCGAGCCACTGGAATATACCTTCCTATTCGTCCAACCATTCCTATTCTTTGCAGTGCATGTTCCGCTAAATGGTCTTGCTTATGTGATCACCGAAATGATGGGTGTTTCAATTCACGGTAATCAGCTGCTATTTATGGTGCCTAACCTACTACAACCTGAAAAGGTTCATGCTTGGGCTCTATTGTGGATTATCCCACTATACTTCGCGATTTACTTCTACACATTCAAGTTCTTCATCCTGAAGTTTGATTCAAAAACTCCAGGTCGCGAAGAAGAAGATGGTGATATCGCCCTGTATTCAAAAGAAGACTTTAAAAAGAAAAAGGAGCAGACCTCAAAAGGACTGCCTGTTGAAATCATTAAGGCGCTGGGTGGAGCTGACAACATTGAGAACGTGACAAACTGTGCAACTCGACTGCGTGTTTCGCTGCATGACGAATCACTAACGGCAAGCGATAAAGTTTGGAAACAACAGCTCAACGCAATTGGTGTCGTCAGAATGAATAAAGGCATTCAAGTGATATATGGAGCCAACGTTATTACGATTGCCTCTGGTATCAAAGAAGCCCTTGGTGTCGACTCTTAGCTAAGCGCAACTTCCGTAACCCTACTGTTACGAATCTATAGAAACCAATAACTGACAATTCCTCCTGTGACTACAAGTCACAGGAAGGGATTCGTGCACCTGAAATATGGGAAATATAAAAATGAAAGCAATGACAAAACATGCAGTTACTTTACTTGCTCTTTGTGTTTCTGGCGTCCTACACGCAAACGAAAATACAACATCAAGCTGGTCTGAGCGCAACCCTATCGTCTTCTGGGGAGATAGAGCCAATGAGGACTGGAGCTATGTCGATGGTCTAGACGAAAGTCAAAAAAGCTTTTCAGAAAAACTCAAACGCTTGGATATTGATGACAGTGGTGACTGGAAAGTCTCATTTAGCGGTAATGTAAAAGCCGCAGTCGATAACCGTTGGAATCACATGTACGACGGAGAAAACCGCAAGAAAAATGAACTGCGTACTCGCATGCAATTCTCCACCGATGTGACTTACCAAGACTGGATGCGTGTATTTGGTGAAATTCGAACCAATTACACTAACCTCGATAGTCCGGGTCCAGTAGACGATGCCGGTACTGACTTCCACCAGTTGTTTACCGAATTCAAATTACTCGATGACGGTGAGCAATACCTAAGTACCCGCCTTGGTCGCCAAGAAATATACTTAAATGAATGGCAAATGATGAACCGTGAACCAACGCCAGTTCAATCAAGTTGGAATGCAGCCAGCGCAAAATACAGCGTAGCAGGCATCAATTTTGACGCATACTACGGCGAGGAAGTATTCCCTCTCTACAAAGATGGCAGCTTCGGTGGCAACTGGGATGATAAAACCAATGGCAAAAAATCGACCGGCTTATTCGCTAATTGGAGAACTGACTTCGGGGCAATGCAAGCCTACATAATGAGTAATAAACTCACCAATGAAAGCTTTGTTAATGCACCAGACGGTGACGTCGACATTCAAGTTTTAGGCTTACATGCCCATGACTTTGTGAGTGAAGGGTTTGGTTACATGCTCGACGGTGTTTATCAATTTGGTGATCATGCAGGTAAAGATATCTCAGCCTACATGGCTTATGCCGATTTGAACTACAACTGGAAAGCAGACTGGAACTATCGCTTAGGTCTGAACCTACATTACGCATCAGGTTCAGATAAAAACAGCGACAAAGTGAACACGTTTAACCCTTTGTGGACAGGTGACCCACTGGGTTTCGCGCATGATGGCGCTTACGGTAACGCAATGCAGGTCGGTTCTTACACTGTGATTGAGTATCAGCCGAAACAATCCATCATCGCTGGCTTTATGTCGACATGGCGTGCCAACACAGATGATGCAATCTACACACTCAACCAAGATGTATTATTTGGTGCAGAGTCTGACGAAAAATACGCTTACACCCAGTTCTATCTGCAATTCCATAATTACATCACAGGCAACTTAAAGTCTGAGTTAAATATGTACTACGCATTAGATAGCGACTACACACGTGACGTAGTCGGCAGTAGCAGTGATGACATTTCCCGTGTTGAAATCGCACTGATCTATAACTTCTAACACTGCTTATCAGGTTAGTATGTTACTAAATGAATTCGCCCAGCAGTGCTGGGCGAATTTTTTAGATCATCATATTTCAGTTAATTGAATTACTCATCCGGCTGCTTGGTTCGAAGATCCACATATGGCCAGTAATGGTGCCCGACTCGAATCAAAAGTGTTGCTGCTGCTAAGATAAACGCTGCAACAGACAACCAAACGATGAGTACTGCATCCAACTCTTTCATGCCCAGAGTAATGTAACGAGCAATCGCCATCATCGCGATGTAAATCGGATATCGAACCGGGATCTTACCGTTCATCACAAACTGCTGAACCATCGCCAACACTTCTAAATAGATGAACATCAGTAGAATATCGGTCAATTGCACTCGACGTTCAGCAAAAACATGCATGAACTCTTCGACCATCGCAAACAAGGTCGCGAGCGTGATCGCTACCAGTAATACCGCTTCCATAATGTGAAATACTTTTAAAAACGGCTTACTAAAAGATTTAGGTAAGTGAGAAGGCATAGTCACTCTTCAAAAAATAATTAATCCAGTCTCTACATTAGCATGCGCTCTAGAGAAGCGACGAATACAAAAATGGCCCCACATTCACTGCAGAGCCATCGACTTGTTTTTTTACTTAGCCACTTTCTAGTGGCTAACTAACCTTACAACAGAATCAGGTACGTTAAGAACACCACACACAGCCCGTAGATCAATGGGTGCACTTCTTTGCGCTTACCTGCAACAACCATTGTGAATGCGTAGCTGATGAAACCCATCGCCATACCGTTCGCTGGTGAGAAGCTTAGCACTGTGAACATGATGGTGAAGAAAGCTGCAATGCGTGACTCTTTCTTTTCCCAGTTAATCTGACCAAGACGACCCACCATGTAGATGCCTACCACAACCATCGCAGGCGCGACCATTGCCGCTGAGAAGATAGAGAAGATTGGGTATAGGAATAGAGACACTAGGAATAAGCCAGCCACCATGACTGCCGCTAAACCTGTTTTCGCACCTTGAGAAGAGGCAATACCCGATTCAGAGAAAGCAGTAATCGATGTGGTACCTAGAATTGAACCAATCACAGTACCGCCCGCATCAGCCACTAGCGCCGATTTTGCATTCGGCACTTTACCGTCTTTGTCGATGATACCTGCATCACGGCCAACACCCACAATCGTGCTCAATCCATCGAAGAAATCGACAATCAAGAAGATAAGTACGATGAACAACAAATCGAACATTTTCTCAGGCGTAAAAGCTGAGAAGTCAAAGATAGCGCCAAAACTGCCTGCCATACTTGGTGGCATTGAAACGAATTGGTCAGGGATTGGAGCGTTTGATGTGCCCATGAATACATCAGCAAGAATGGTCAGTACGATAGCTGAAACAAACGAGATAAACGTGGCCAACTTAATATCACGAACCATACAGCCCAATGCGATGAAGATGCTCACATAAGCGATGATCACTTTTGGATCGGAAATGTCACCTAAACCAACCAGTACGAACGGGTTAGAAACGATGATACCCGCATTCTTAAGGCCTAAGAAAGCAATGAACAAGCCGAGAGACACAGTAATCGCCAGCTTCAAATCTTCAGGAATCGATTCAATCATCGACTTACGGATATTAGTCAATGAGAAGGCAAGATAAAGAATACCCGATAGGAAGATGCCAAATAATGCTTCATTCCAAAGTACCGCCACTGAACCACTTAACAATAAACCTTTGAAGAAGCCATTCATGCTCATGCCAGGTGCTAGCATGACTGGATAGTTACCCCAAATGCCCATGATAAGCGTTGCAATAGCAGCAGAAAGAGCGGTCGCCGTAAAGACTGCCCCTTTGTCCATTCCCGGAATGCCACCCAAAATTGCTGGATTAACCGCCAAGATATAACTCATCGCTAAGAAGGTAATAAAACCTGCGTATAGCTCAGTGCTGATCGTGGTCTTTCTCTCTGAGAGTTTGAACATGGTGTCAAGTGAGCCAGATGTCTTCTGGGCTTTCAGGGTGGAGTCGGTATTCACAACAAAACCTATGTATTAAATTAAGAAATTTGAGATTCAAATGCTGTGAGAATAGAGGGATCTCTACACTAAAAACTGTAGTCACCAAGGTAGGCTCGGTAGTAGAAACATTTGATCCATTTCATCAAACATATACAGCATTTAATCGTTTGCGCGGATTGTAAGGGTTGAGATTAAAACTTCAACAAATTTTGTTCAGATCACATAAAAAACTGAACATGATCAGTCATTACATTTATAGGAAGATCAGACAAAGGATCATTTGAGAATAAATAACGATCAAGCCAGTTGTTCTCAATCATCTAAATATGCTACTCTTCGCCTCCATTTTTCTGACCTAATTTTCACCAGTTGTCTCTATTAGTTTTACTTGTTATCCCTTTTTAGATGCAACCATCGGAACAAAAATTAGAGTCAGTGCTATCTTTTATAGTGTCGGTTTATCGCCCTCACTCAATCCAACCAACAGTGGAAATATACAGATGGGCAAAGGTACTCTTTACATCGTATCTGCACCTAGTGGCGCAGGTAAGTCGAGCTTGATCTCAGCAATGCTAGAAACCAATCCAACCTACGCAATGAAGGTATCTGTTTCACACACCACTCGCGGTATGCGCCCTGGTGAAGAAAATGGTGTTCACTACCACTTCGTAGAGAAGCATCATTTTGAAGACCTTATTAATAAAGGTGAATTCCTAGAGTACGCTGAAGTTTTCGGCAACTACTACGGTACTTCACGCGTTTGGATTGAAGAAAACCTAGACCGCGGTATCGATGTATTCCTAGATATCGACTGGCAAGGTGCTCGTCAAATCCGTGAACAAATGCCTCAAGCGAAGAGTGTCTTCATTCTTCCACCATCAAATGGTGAGCTAGAGCGTCGTTTAAATGTTCGCGGCCAAGACAGCGACGAAGTTATTGCAAAACGCATGAGCGAAGCAAAATCAGAAATTTCTCACTATGCAGAATACGATTATGTGATCGTGAATGATGACTTTGATGCAGCCCTAATGGACTTCAGAGCTATCATTCGTGCGGAGCGCTTAAAAGAAGATAAGCAAGCAGCGAAATACAGCGGCATGCTTACTGCTTTATTGGCGGAATAATCTAGATCCCCTAGATTTTCCATTGAGATAAGTATACGGTGAACTAGAAAGTCTCTAGTTAAACTTGTATACTTTCTCGTCATCAAAAATTTATTAGTTAATTACTATTTGGAGTCCTCATGGCACGCGTAACTGTTCAAGACGCTGTTGAAAAAGTTGGCAACCGTTTCGACCTAGTTCTTATTGCGGCTCGCCGCGCACGTCAAATGCAAACTGGCGGCAAAGATTCACTAGTGCCTGAAGAAAACGATAAGCCAACGGTTATCGCTCTTCGCGAAATCGAAGAAGGTCTTATCACTAAAGACGTACTAGATGCTCGTGAGCGTCAAGAGCAACAAGAGCAAGAAGCGGCTGAGCTTGCAGCAGTAAGCAGCATCGCTCACACTCGCTGATAGAATCAACGTCATTCGAACTAATTAACCTTCCGGGCCTTTAATTTGTATCTATTCGATAGCCTCAAAGACGTTGCCCAAGAATACCTAACAGAGCCTCAAGTTGAGGCTCTGCGTCAATCTTATGTGGTAGCGAGAGACGCCCATGAAGGGCAAACCCGTTCAACGGGTGAACCATACATTATTCACCCTGTAGCTGTTTCAAGAATCCTGGCAGAAATGCGTCTGGATATAGAAACTCTGCAAGCAGCCCTACTCCACGATGTAATTGAAGACACTGAAGTTACAAAAGAGGAACTAGAAGCTCAATTCGGCAATACCGTTGCTGAACTGGTTGATGGTGTATCTAAGCTGGATAAGCTTAAATTTCGTGATCGCAAAGAAGCGCAAGCAGAGAACTTCCGTAAGATGGTTCTCGCGATGGTGCAAGACATCCGCGTTATCTTGATCAAATTAGCTGACCGTACTCACAACATGCGTACGCTTGGGGCACTTCGTCCTGATAAGAAGCGTCGTATTGCTCGTGAAACCCTAGAGATTTATTCTCCGCTAGCTCATCGTCTTGGTATTCATAACATCAAGACAGAACTAGAAGAACTGGGCTTCGAAGCCCTTTATCCTAACCGTTATCGCGTCCTGAAAAACGTAGTGAAAGCTGCGCGTGGTAACCGTAAGGAGATGATCCAACGTATCCATAGCGAAATCGAAGGCCGCCTTGAAGAAGTCGGTTTACCTGCTCGCGTACTTGGTCGTGAAAAGAACCTGTTCTCCATCTATAACAAGATGAAAACCAAAGAACAGCGCTTCCACACCATTATGGACATCTACGCTTTCCGCGTGGTGGTTGATACACCAGATACTTGCTATCGCGTACTTGGTCAGGCCCACAGCCTGTACAAGCCTCGTCCTGGCCGCATGAAAGACTATATTGCGGTACCGAAAGCCAACGGCTACCAATCTCTGCACACGTCAATGATCGGCCCTCACGGGGTGCCAGTTGAGGTCCAGATCCGTACTGAAGATATGGAGCAGATGGCAGATAAAGGTGTCGCGGCGCACTGGTCTTACAAAGGCAATGGCTCACGCAGTAGCAACGGGACAACCGCACAGGTTAAAGCACAACGTTGGATGCAGAGCTTACTTGAGCTGCAACAAAGCGCAGGTAACTCATTCGAATTCATTGAAAACGTTAAATCTGATCTGTTCCCAGATGAGATCTTCGTATTCACGCCGAAAGGTCGCATTGTCGAACTTCCAGCAGGCGCAACAGCAGTCGATTTTGCTTACGCGGTACATACCGACGTCGGCAACATGTGTGTCGGTGCTCGTGTAGACATGAACCCTTACCCACTCAGCAAATCGCTGAAGAATGGCCAAACTATTGAGATCATCAGTGCTCCGGGCGCACGTCCGAATGCAGCATGGCTCAACTACGTAGTGACCTCACGTGCGCGTACGAAGATCCGTCAGGTCCTGAAAACGATGCGTCGTGAAGAGTCGATTACCCTTGGCCGTCGCCTACTGAACCATGCACTTGGTGAACACTCTATTGCCGATGTCGGTCAAGAGAATATCGAACATGTATTGTCTGATCTACGTCTTGATAACATTGAAGACTTGCTAGCATCGATTGGTCTTGGTGAGCTGATGAGTATCGTTATTGCTCGTCGTTTATTGGGCGATGCTGACGAACTAACTGAAGTGGCAAACAACAGCGATACGTCTAGGAAGAAATTACCTATCCGTGGTGCTGAAGGCCTATTACTGACGTTCGCCAACTGTTGTCACCCGATTCCAGATGATCACATTATTGCTCATGTATCTCCAGGTCGTGGTCTTGTGGTGCACCGTGAAACGTGTCCAAACGTTCGTGGTTACCAGAAAGAACCGGATAAATACATGGCGGTTGAATGGTCTGACGATTACAACCAAGAGTTCACTGCTGAACTTCAGGTCGAATTACAGAACCATCAAGGTGCGCTGGCTGAGCTAACTAACGTTATCTCGAAAACAGGCTCGAACATTCACGGTATTTCAACCGAAGAACGTGACGGACGCTTGTACACAGTGACTATCTTGTTGACCACGAAAGATCGTGTTCATTTAGCGAGCATTATGAAGAAGCTACGTGTGATGCCACACGCGCTCAAAGTAAGACGTCGTAAGAACTAACGTTCGAACTTATTAGCAACTTTGCTAAGAATTGAAATCCCCTTAATGCTTTATCGCTTAAGGGGATTTTTTGTGGCTGCGATTCTAGAGTTCCCCTAGCTTCATGCTATTCATGCCTGTACAAAAATCCAGTAA
This sequence comes from Vibrio sp. 1F263, assembly GCF_041439035.1. Taxonomy (NCBI): domain Bacteria; kingdom Pseudomonadati; phylum Pseudomonadota; class Gammaproteobacteria; order Vibrionales; family Vibrionaceae; genus Vibrio; species Vibrio sp. 1F263. The sequence goes on from NZ_JBGONI010000010.1 coordinate 49,983, forward strand.
AATGCTTGAATAGATTATCTCTCTTACGTTTATGAGCCTTGTTATGTCACAGCTTTTATCTGCTATCCCTCTCAACTCTTTATCTGGAGTCGGCGCAAAAGTCGCAGAGAAACTGGAAAAGGTTGGGCTTAACAATGTACAAGACCTGCTATTTCATCTGCCTTTGCGCTATGAAGATAGAACTCGTATCTATCCCATCGTAAAGCTGCATGCCGGGCTGTGGGCTGCTGTACAAGGTAAGGTGATGCATGTTGATACCATTTTCGGTAAACGTAAGATGCTCGCAGTAAAGATCAGCGATGGTAACGGCACGATTACTCTGCGCTTTTTCAACTTTACTGCAGGAATGAAGAATAACTTTGCCGAAGGCAAACAAGTGCATGCTTATGGTGAGATCAAGCGCGGCAATATGGGGCTTGAGATCGTCCATCCGGATTACAAATTCTTTGCTCCTAGGCAACAGCCAGATGTTGAAGCGAACCTAACTCCGGTGTATCCAACCACTGAAGGGCTAAGACAAGTCACGCTACGTAACCTCACAGACCAAGCTCTAGAGTTAATCGATAAAGCAGCCGTCAATGAGCTGCTACCGTCTGGTCTATACGACCACCAAATTACCCTCGCACAAGCACTGCATACCATTCACAGGCCGCCCCCGGGCATTGACCTAGAGCTGTTTGATGAAGGCAAGCACCCTGCGCAACTGCGCCTAATTATGGAAGAGTTGCTGGCTCAAAACCTGTCGATGTTGTCAGTCCGTAGCAAAGGGCAACAAGACAAGGCAATGCCTTTTCCTCCGGTGAACATCCTCAAAGATAAGTTGTTAGCTCAACTTCCGTTTTCACCAACCAATGCTCAAGTAAGGGTGACTAAAGAGATCGAAGCCGACCTTGAAAAGCCACACCCTATGATGCGTTTAGTACAGGGTGATGTAGGTTCAGGTAAAACCTTAGTCGCCGCACTGGCAGCCGTTCGCGCACTCGAACATGGTCAGCAAGTGGCACTGATGGCACCAACCGAGCTATTGGCAGAACAGCACGCGATTAACTTTGCTAACTGGTTTGAGGCGATGGGCATTCAAGTCGGTTGGCTGGCAGGTAAACTCAAAGGTAAGGCTCGTGAAACGGAACTAACACGTATTGCCAGCGGCGAAGCGCAAATGGTGGTGGGAACTCATGCGCTGTTCCAAGAGCATGTCGAATTCAACAACCTTGGTTTAGTGATCATTGATGAGCAACACCGATTTGGCGTCCACCAGCGATTAGAGCTGCGTGAAAAAGGCGCGAAGCAAGGTTATTACCCTCACCAACTGGTGATGACCGCGACCCCAATCCCACGAACGTTAGCAATGACGGCCTATGCCGATCTTGAAACTTCTATTATTGATGAGTTACCACCGGGGCGAACCCCAATTCAAACCGTCGCGATTCCTGATACCAAGCGCGATGACATTGTTGAACGTGTGAAAAATGCGTGTCTCAATGAAGGCAAACAAGCTTACTGGGTGTGTACGTTGATTGATGAATCGGAAGTACTGGAAGCTCAAGCTGCAGCGGATACGGCAGAAGAGCTGCAACGCAAACTGCCCGACGTAAAGATTGGTTTGGTTCATGGCCGAATGAAACCCGCAGAGAAACAAGCGGTGATGCAGGAATTCAAAGAGAACAAACTGCACCTGTTAGTTGCTACAACCGTGATTGAAGTAGGTGTAGATGTACCGAATTCAAGCTTAATGATCATCGAGAATCCTGAGCGTCTTGGTCTAGCGCAACTCCACCAACTGCGTGGCCGTGTTGGCCGTGGTTCAGTCGCGAGCCATTGTGTACTGCTGTATCACTCCCCACTCTCTAAAACCGCTCAGAAACGCTTAGGAGTACTACGTGAAAGTAACGATGGCTTTGTTATTGCTCAGCGTGATTTAGAGATTCGTGGCCCCGGTGAACTACTTGGTACCAAACAAACAGGCTTGGCTGATTTCAAAATTGCCGACTTAGTCCGTGACCAACGTTTGATACCTGAAGTGCAGCGTATCGCGCGTCATATTCACGATAGCTACCCAGACAACGCCAAGGCGATCATCAACCGCTGGCTGGGTGAACGCGATGTGTATTCTAAGGCGTAATTCGCCCTCATATCTTGCTTAAAACGTAAAAAGGCTTCTACAAGGAAGCCTTTTTCGTGCGTATAGCCTAAGGTTTCACAGGGAAACTGATCTGCGCCTTCAAGCCACCCTCACTGCGGTTATTCACCACCACCGCACCTTGGTGTTGGCTGACAATACGTTTCACGATCGCTAAACCTAAACCTGTCCCTTCACTACCACGAGCCGTGTCACCACGAGTGAACGGTTCAAACAACTTCCCGATCTGGTCTTGTGGAATACCCGGACCGTTATCTTCTACCGTTACCCAAGCCAGTTTGTTATCAGCCGTCATACCAGTCGATACTTTGACCCAACCATTACCGTAGCGCAGCGCGTTCACCACCAAGTTACTCACTGCACGCTTCATCGCGATCGGGTTACCCAACGCAGGTTTCATGGTTTCTGGAATATCGGTTTCAATCTGAACCTCATAGCCTCCTTCAGAGCTAGAGACCTCACGCGCAATATCATCGACAAATACCGCCTGGAATGAGTCTCGGTCCACAGGCTTTAAGTAATCCATAAACTGACTGATGATCTCATTACACTCTTCAGTATCACTGATGATCCCTTCCGCTAGATAACTGTCTTCTGGCGACATCATCTCAGTCGCTAAGCGAATACGCGTGAGTGGTGTACGCAGATCATGGCTGATACCCGCCATTAGTAGGGCTCTATCTTCTTCAAGTTCTTGAATGCCTTTCGACATCTGATTAAAGGCTCGAGTTACCGAGCGAATCTCTTGCGCCCCTTGCACTGGAAGTGGCGGTGGAATATCACCACGCCCAACACCTTGCGCGGCTTTCTCTAGGGCTATCAACGGCCGATTTTGCAAGCGGATAAACAGCCACCCACCAGCAACAATCAACAACGCCATGATCAGACTGTTACGAAATAGAGGCGCAAAGTCTTCTTCTTGCAGCTCAGACAGGGGAATACGAATCAAGGAGTTAGGCAACTGCGCAATGTCCATCCACAACACGTAACTTTCTTTGCCCAAAACCAATCGCACTTCGGTTTCAGATCCGAGCTCTTTGGTCATCTCCTCACTCATCAGGTCTATCGCGACCGCATGGTAGTACTCGCCCGACGCTTCACTGTCCTTGGCATGAACCGTAACCCCGAGCTGCTCAAGTACACGCTGACGCAGTGGCGCATCAATCTCGATATCACTGCCTTGGTCCAATACTAGGTTTAGTTCGTGAGCCAAAATCTTATTAAACTGCTGCAAACTCGGCATCAATGCATAATTGAACACCGCGTAATAAGAAAAGATTTGGCTGGCAACCAACAGGGTTAAGAAGAGCACTATCGACTGAGTAAAGGAGCTACGTATGCGCATAGAAGACCTAAAGTGAGGGATGATAAAGGAATATAGTGGGAACTATAGCTGTAATACCAATCACAGTAAGTAAATGATCATAAATAGCGCCGGAAAAAGGCTTGAGAACAAGGCTGCAATTTTTGATAAGTAGTTATTCTACAATCAAAATTTCTAACGAAGTTATCGAGCGTTTTAACAAGCTAAGATGAACAGTTATTTACTACGATTGGTATCTCTCATTGTGCTGAATACAAAACGGGCCATCGCATATTAATGAGATGACCCGTAAATAAAGAATTCTGAATCACAGAACGAGCAAAGCTAGATTACACAGCTTTGCCATCTGGAACGAATACATAACCCAAGCCCCACACCGTTTGGATATAACGAGGTTTACTTGGATCTTCTTCTACTAGACGACGCAAACGCGAAATCTGGACATCGATAGAACGTTCCATCGCTGAATACTCACGGCCACGAGCCATGTTCATCAGCTTATCGCGAGACATTGGCTCACGAGCGTTAGTGACCAGTGACTTCAGAACCGCAAATTCACCTGAGGTAAGAGGCATAGGCTCTTCACCGCGGAACATTTCACGTGTACCTAGGTTTAGACGAAACTCACCAAACTCAACCACAGACTCTTCTGTGCTTGGCGCGCCCGGAGCTTCAATCACTTGGCGACGCATTACCGCTTTGATACGAGCAAGCAGTTCACGTGGATTAAATGGTTTTGGCAGGTAATCATCAGCACCCACTTCCAAACCCACAATGCGATCCACTTCGTCACCCTTTGCTGTAAGCATCAGGATTGGTAGCGAGTTGTTTGCGTTTCGTAGACGACGACAGATCGAAAGACCGTCTTCGCCCGGCAACATTAAATCCAATACCATCAAGTGAAAGTTTTCACGGGTTAACAGGCGGTCCATCTGCTCACTGTTTGCCACGCTACGCACTTGAAAGCCTTGCTCTGACAGATAGCGTTCTAGCAGTGCACGTAAACGAGCATCGTCATCGACCACTAAAATTTTGTAGTTTTCTTGCATGTAATGGTTCCACCTATTAAAGCTTAAACCTAAGGTTAAGCATTCTTGGTAAATTGTATATTGGTATAAGACATTAAAAATGTAACATTATTGAGGGAAAAGTCGCCTAAATAATTGTTAACGTATGTTGCCTTTCTATATATTCTATCTTAGATCATCATTTCATTAAGTCAGATTTATGAAAACCAAACTTATCACCCGCGAAGGTTATAACAAGCTCAAAGCAGAACATGACCACTTATGGCACGAGAAGCGTCCTGAAATCACTAAGATAGTCACTTGGGCTGCAAGCCTTGGAGATCGTTCAGAAAACGCAGATTACACCTTCAATAAGCGTCTGCTTCGTCAGATTGATCGCCGAGTGCGTTTCTTAAGAAAGTTCCTACCTGATGTCATGATCGTGGATTACTCACCACAACAAGAAGGTAAGGTATTTTTCGGTGCTTGGGTCGAAATTGAGAATGATGATGGGGAAATTAAGAAGTTTCGAATTGTCGGCCCAGAAGAGATCTACGGCGATGCTAAAGGCTATATCTCTATCGACTCACCAATGGCTAGAGCTCTGCTCAAGAAAGAAGTGGATGACGAATTTACGGTAAAAACACCGGAAGGCGACAAAGAGTGGTTCATTAACTCGATTCGCTATGCAGACAACGAATAACCAAACCTAATAAACACCTAGCGATGAGCTGACTGTTCAAGCAAACCCAAACTCCAGATAAAAGAAAACCCCGCAAGGCTTTCGCCTAGCGGGGTTAAGTCTCTATCGCAGCAATCCGGCTACTGTTTATCTCTTCGAGATAAGGTGCTCCCTGCATCTTTCCTTGATAGTGGCTAAATCCTTTAACCAATTTCCTTTTTGTTCATCGCCATCCTAGCGGTGTCCATTCTAGCCTGTCATCCTGACTGGCGAATCTCATCCAGAGATTATCACTTCCTTGCTGACCACTCATCCTAAGTAATCAAATCTTCATCCTGAAGATACCTAGTCCATTAGGCTTTTTCCTGTTCCTGCCAACTCCCTGTCGACAAGTTAAATATTACGGTATTTGGGCAAGTTTCCTAGATAGTCCCAAAAAACATTTCAGGTGGGAAATACGCCCACAAACACACAATCAAACAAAATCAGTCACTTACAGTTATTTTAAGACGATACCATCGGTTTAAAGAGACTTAGTCTCACATCACTTGTAAGAGATCTCGCACAAAGTGGGTATCAGAAACGGAAATTGGACTTCTGACAGGATAATTACACAGTCAAAGCTAGAAAAAGCGTACGCTCACCCCCATGTATTTGTCATGATATTAAATAAGAGATTCATCGGATGAGCCAAGCTATCTGTCGACTGATTGCTGAAGAACTGAATGTTCGTTCAGAGCAAGTCACCGCCGCAGTAAACCTAATTGACGACGGTAATACCGTTCCCTTTATTGCCCGCTACCGTAAAGAAGTCACGGGTGGCTTAGACGATACCCAACTACGCAACCTTGATAGTCGCCTTTCATACCTTCGCGAACTAGACGATCGTCGCCAAACTATCCTGAAATCGATTCAAGACCAAGGCAAGCTCACGCCAGAACTGGAGCGTGATATCACTCAAGCCGACAGCAAGACGCGCCTTGAAGATTTATACCTGCCATACAAACCAAAGCGTCGTACCAAAGGTCAAATCGCAATCGAAGCAGGCTTAGAGCCACTTGCCGATACACTTTGGAATGAACCACAGCACGATCCTGAAACCGAAGCCGCTAACTTCATCAGCAGCGATAAAGGCATTGCTGATACTAAAGCCGCGCTAGATGGTGCACGTGCAATCGTGATGGAACGTATTGCAGAAGACGCAAACCTACTTGAAAAGATTCGCCAACATCTAACGCGTAACTCAGAACTCGTTTCACGTGTCGTGACAGGAAAAGAGCAAGCAGGCGAGAAATTCAAAGACTATTTCGAACACAACGAAACACTCAACAAAGTGCCTTCTCACCGTGCCCTTGCCATGTTGCGCGGCCGTAATGAAGGCTTCTTAACGTTGGCAATGAATGCTGATCCTGAACAAGAAGAAGGTGTACGCGGTTCATACTGCGAAAACATCATCTCTGATCACTACGGTATTACCCTAAGCAGCGCACCTGCAGATGCATGGCGTAAGCAAGTGATTAGCTGGGCGTGGCGTATCAAGGTTTCTATGCACATGGAAACTGAGCTGATGGGCGCGATGAAAGAACGCGGTGAAATTGAAGCGATTGAAGTGTTCGCAACCAATCTTAAAGACTTGTTGATGGCGGCGCCTGCTGGCCCTCGAGCAACCTTAGGCTTGGATCCGGGTTTACGTACCGGTTCGAAAATCGCTGTTGTGGACTCAACCGGTAAAGTTCTAGCGACAGAAACTATTTACCCTCACCCACCTCAAAAGCAATACGACAAATCTGCACACGTTGTTGAGCAGATGGTTCGCCAATACAATGTTGATTTGATTGCGATTGGTAATGGTACGGCTTCACGCGAAACCGACAGCTTCGTGGCTGATGTGATTGAGCGTGGCAACCTAACAGCGCAGAAAATCATTGTTAGCGAAGCGGGTGCGTCGGTTTATTCTGCTTCTGAGCTAGCGGCAAAAGAATTCCCGAATATGGATGTATCGATTCGTGGTGCGGTATCTATTGCTCGTCGTCTACAAGATCCATTGGCAGAGCTAGTGAAGATTGACCCAAAATCGATCGGTGTGGGCCAATACCAACACGACGTTAGCCAAACTATGCTCGCTAAGCGCCTAGATGCGATTGTCGAAGACTGTGTAAACGCGGTTGGTGTTGATGTGAATACCGCTTCTGCAGCGCTTCTGACTCGTGTCGCTGGTCTTTCTAGCACCATCGCTCAAAACATCGTCGACTTCCGTGATGAGAATGGTCGTTTCGAAGCGCGTACTACCTTGAAAAAAGTCGCTCGTTTAGGGCCAAAAGCCTTTGAACAGTGTGCTGGCTTCCTGCGTATCATGGATGGTAAGAACCCGCTAGATGCATCATCGGTTCACCCAGAAGCTTACCCATTGGTGAAAACCATCGCCGAGAAAAACCACAAAGACATCAAATCTCTGGTAGGTAACACAGACTTCTTACGTGGCTTACATGCGGTTGATTACACTAATGAGAATTTTGGTGTACCGACAGTAACCGACATCATCAAAGAGCTGGATAAACCGGGGCGAGATCCTCGTCCTGAGTTCAAGACGGCAACGTTCGCCGATGGCGTAAATAGCATGTCTGACTTAGAACCCGGTATGATCTTAGAAGGCGTGGTTTCAAACGTGGCTAACTTCGGTGCGTTCGTAGATATTGGTGTTCACCAAGACGGCTTGGTACACATTTCAGCACTGACCGATCGCTTTGTCTCTGACCCACGAGAAGTGGTGAAAGCGGGTGATATCGTGAAAGTGAAGGTGATGGAAGTGGATGTTCAGCGTAAACGTATTGCACTAAGCATGCGCATGAAAGATGAGCCTGGACAAGATAACCGCGCACAACGTTCAAGTGCACCTCGCACACAAAACCGCCCGAACCAAAACTCACAAGGTGGACAACGCCGTCGTGAGGAACCACAACAAAACGCGGCGATGGGTGGTGCATTCGCTGCTGCTTTTGCAAAAGCGAAAAAGTAATCCGTTAACTCGTCTGCAAAACAGATATGCTTAAAACAGAAAACCTGCATCCCTTAGGGTATGCAGGTTTTTTTATTATGTGTTCAAAAAAGACATCGAAGCTTGGTTGTATTCTTCGTGCTTATACTCAAAATAATTGGAGTTGCAGCTAGGCAACAAGTAAGTTCATCCCTATGAGCATAGAGGTTCTATGTGATTAGGGTGAACTTACGCAGTTAACAACGCTGCAGCTTCAAGTATGAAGAGTATAACTATAATACGACTAACATCTCTGACGGAGCATGAGGCGCAACAGCATGACCATAATGATATTTTATGACCTTACGTCGTTTCTCCATCTGTCCCTCCTGAATCGCCGCATCTAAAACATGCTTTGGCAGGCGGAAACGCATGGTATAGCCCTTTCCTTGATCAGCACTGTATGTTCTCAGAGCCAATAAGCTGAACAGCCTGTCAAAAGGATCTTGTGGCTTTTCATGGCTAACCGAATTGGCCTCTGACTCGTTCTCCATTTCATAACCTGGATGGTCTGAAGGATCCCAAGCCGACTGCTGCCTTCGTTTATCGTCTGATTTTACCTTACGCTCTGCATTGGTTCTCGCCAATGCTACTGCGGGAGCAACAGGTTCTCGGACTCTATTATCACGCGCAACTTGCTCTGTTTGCACATTAACGGACGGGGCGATTAGTGGCACACTTACTGCAGTTGCAGGTGACACAATCATCGCGAACTCTCCTCAAGAATCGCCCATCACTGTTGCCATAATGCTGTCGTACTGAGTCAGCACAACAGGCATAGCCCAACTTACCGCAATCAACTCATGAGAGAGTTAGGTCTGAGTATCATGCAATGCCTTGGTGTTATACCAATCGTAGTAAATAACTGCTCATCCTAGCTTGTTAAAATGCTCGATAACGGCGTTAGAACTTTTGATTGTAGAATAACTACTTATCAAAACTACTTGTCAAAAAAAGCAGCCTTGTTCTCAAGCCTTGTTCTCAAGCCTTTTTCCTACGCTATTTTTGAACACTTACTTACTGTGATTGGTATTAGGTTATATATCGACCAATCCGGCAATAAATTTAGTGATTATTTTTGCGCGAAGCTAACTAGTTCACTGCAAAAGGCATCGGCTTCTGTCATAAACGGCGCATGTGAAGACTGCGTGAATATATATTGCTCGGTATGAGGCAGCGCTCTACCCAGATCTTTTGCTACCTTGATTGGCACCAATCCATCCAGTCGCCCGTATAAACGCAGCATAGGCACTGAAATCTCCGGCAGTTGTTCACGCAAGTCAACATCAGACAGCATCTTTAAGCCAGCCAATAATGAGTCAGGATTGGGTAATGGGCGGGACAACACCGCTTGTTTGAGCTGTTTGACATCTTGTCTTGCTGAAGGGCTACCCATAGCTTGCAATGCCATAAAGCGTTCGATGGTGGTTTGGAAGTCTTCAACCAGCTGCTCGGTGAATGCGCTTAATACGTTTGGCTGGATGCCTCGCCATAAAACCGGTTCTTTTGCGGCGGCGAATTTAGGAGAACTGGCGACAGTCACCAATTTGCTTACGTAATCTGAGTGATGGAGAGCCATGTGCGTCGCGACTAAGCCACCGAGTGACCAACCCACCCAAATCGCTTGCTTGGGCGCGTCGACCAATAGTTGCTGAGCAATCTCTTCCAGATCTTGAGCGTGGCAGTGCGCGCTGTGTCCATACCCTGGAAGGTCAACAACATGCACTCGGAAGTCAGCTTCTAAAGCAGTAACCGTTTGCTGCCATACGGCACCATTCATACCCCAACCATGAACCAGAACTAAATCAGGCCCTTGCCCAGAAACATGCCAATACAACGCATCACTCATTCTCACTATTCCCTACTTTTTTCATCGGCGATTATCTGTGCTTTTCAGTATGGTGGGTAAAAGGAACACCATAACCCAAAAGCATCACGAGCTATGTTATCTGATTGGCTACAAAAACACACACCACGTCTGGTCACACCTCAATGCCATCTGTGCAAGCTAGATAAGTCGCACAGTGATGCTCACCCTCGATGGTGTGATTCTTGTCTTAATCTCTTTGAGTCAGTTCCTCGCTGCCAACGATGTGGTTTAAAAACACTGCTCACAGTAGAGCAGTGCGGACAGTGCTTATCTCAACCTCCACCTTGGCATCGTCTCTATTGCGTTGGGGACTACACCTTTCCAACAGCACGTTACATTCAACAAATGAAGTACGCCGATAAGTTTTGGTTTGCACGCGATCTATCAAAGCTATTGGCTTCACGTATCGAGCATCCTGCTCCGCTGATCACCAGCGTACCTCTGCATTGGCGTCGATATATTCATCGAGGCTTTAATCAAAGTCAGCTGCTCGCTAATTACACAGCTCAAGAACTTGGCGTTAAAGATGAGGTGCTGTTCCGTCGAATTCGCTCAACCGCTTCTCAGCAAGGGCTGACTAAATCCGCACGCTTACATAATCTAAAGAGCGCTTTTACGCTTCGAAAACAAGACTTTCAAGGAACTGTCCCTTCTCACGTCGCGATAATTGATGATGTTGTAACCACCGGCAGTACTGTGTATCAATTATGCCAATTACTACTTGAAGTAGGCGTGAAAAGGATTGATATTTACTGCATCTGCCGCACTCCTGAGCCCTCTGGATAAAAGCTGTGAATTGCTACTTGTACAGCAATCCAACAAAAAAGGGCTGAATTACAAATCTGACAGGAGTAGAATGGCGCTAATAACCTACAAATCTACTCAGGTATTCGTCGTGTCAAATATTACTATTACAGAAACAGCTCAAACTCACTTTGCCAATCTGCTGTCACAGCAGCCTGAAGGTACAAACATTCGTGTGTTCGTGGTAAACCCAGGCACACAAAACGCTGAGTGTGGTGTTTCTTACTGCCCAACAGATGCTATCGAAGCGTCTGACACTAAGCTTTCTTTCGACGCTTTCTCTGCTTACGTAGATGAGCTAAGCCTACCATTCCTAGACGAAGCTGAGATTGACTTCGTAACCGACAAAATGGGCTCTCAACTCACGCTAAAAGCGCCAAACGCTAAAATGCGTAAAGTATCAGACGACGCAACTCTGATAGAGCGTGTTGAGTATGCAATCCAAACACAAGTGAACCCACAGCTTGCTGGCCACGGCGGTCACGTTAGCCTAGTAGAGATCACTGAAGAAGGCGCAGCTATCGTTGCATTCGGCGGCGGTTGTAACGGTTGTTCTATGGTTGACGTAACGCTTAAAGAAGGCATCGAGAAAGAACTTCTTCAACAATTCGAAGGTGAATTGACGGCCGTTCGTGATGCAACTGAGCACGATCGCGGTGAGCACTCTTACTACTAATCATTTTACGACTCAGCACTTTACGACTAGGTACTTCATGATTAACTACTTCACGACCAAGTACCTTACAACTAAGTGCTACTGCGACTAAGTACTCATCCAGTCTTAGCCGGTAGAAAGTTAAAGATTCAATCAAAAGGTTGATGCGCAAGCATCAACCTTTTTTTGTGTTTAAAACAGCAGAGCGCTTTCGAACCGTCTATTTCTCGTTCAATGCCCATAATGACGGGCGCGTTACCATTTGGAGTAAGGTATTCAAGTGATCGCAATCGGTTCCTGATCCAATAATTCTAGGATATGAAAACTCGGATCTAGGAACTCAACTCTATTTCCCCTATATTAGAATGACTTTATAAGAAAGAATTCCAATGAGCTAAGGAGCGAGCGCAATGACAAAAAGGACCAAGCCAGAAATGTTGGGTCAACAAACTGTCGCTCAATCAAAACTATTCTCTATCGAGTCTCTCGATTTACGCTTTTCAAACGGTGTAGAGCGTACCTACGAACGCATGAAGCCCAGCGGCCGCAACGCAGTAATGATGGTTCCGATTACTGAACAAGGCGATATTCTGTTGGTGCGTGAATACGCAGCAGGCACAGAGCGCTATGAACTCGGCTTCCCAAAAGGGCTAATTGATCCAGGAGAGCTGCCCAATCAAGCTGCCGTTCGTGAACTAAAAGAAGAGATTGGCTTTGGTGCCAACAAGCTTACTCCCCTAAAAGAAGTGATCCTTGCACCCTCTTACTTCTCTAGCAAAATGACGCTGTTTATCGCAGAAGAACTCTACCCTGAGAAACTAGAAGGTGACGAACCAGAGCCACTCGAAATTGTGCGCTGGCCACTTGCTCAAGCCGAAGAACTGTTAACGCATCTCGACTTCTGTGAGGCTCGCAGTATTACAGCCCTACTATTAGCCCTTCGTGTATTAAACAATAATTAGAACATTCAGGCTCGCTCGAAGAGTAAGAGAATATTTATGCCAATAACAAAAGATTTGTCTCACCTCCTACCCTCTATCATTGAGATTGCTCGCTCTGCAGGCCAACTCATCTTAGAGATTTACGAGAAAAAGGATTACGAAGAGTTCACTAAGAGTGATGACACTCCAGTAACCAGTGCCGATCTTGCAGCACATAAGCTGATATTAAAAAAACTCAGTGAATTGACGCCTGATATTCCCGTATTATCCGAAGAAGACGCCGACATCAGCCTAGAGCAACGCTCTCAATGGGATCGCTACTGGTTGGTTGACCCACTCGATGGCACGCAAGAGTTCATCGCAAGAAGTGGCGACTTTGCAACAATCATCGCCTTAATTGAGCATAACAAGCCGGTAATGGGCGTCGTGTACGCGCCTGTTTCAGGTGTGAGCTATTACGCTTACAGTGGCAAAGGCGCTTGGAAGATCCCAGACCTCAATGACAGTGTAAAAATCAAAACGCATCGTCACGAGCTGCCAAACCAATCGATCGCGATGGCAATCAGCCGTCGCCAAGACATCAATCGCATCACTAACCGTATGAGCTCTGCTTGGAACTATGATTTGGTTCCTTTAGGCTCTGCTGCGCTGAAGGCATGCTTGGTTGCCGAAGGCGCTGTCGATTGTTATCTACGTATTGGACCAACCGGAGAGTGGGATACCGCGGCAACCCAGTGCATTGTTGAAGAAGCCGGAGGCCGAATCCTAAGCACTCAATTAGAGCCACTCTCGTACAATGAAAGAGAGACGCTTGAGAACCCGAACTTCATTGTTCTTGGTGATGCAGATTTGCCGTGGGCAGAGATCTTACAAGGTAAAGATTAGGCGAGTTTGCTCTCTTTAACCGTCAGGTATCCTCTAGATTCTCAGAACAAACAAAACGGGCACCTCAGTGAGGTGCCCGTTTTTTATAGTTCGCGATTTGATCGCCAAATTTACTTCAGATACTAGCTCTGAAGTAAATACCGGGCTAAAAGCGGCCTTGATAAGTAAATTGGTATTTACCTTGGCTATCAGGATTGCCCAACCACTTAAGCTGACTCTGCATTGCTGGCGGGAATTCAGCGCCTGGCTTAAACCATGCTGCCGAGGTGTAGCGTTGGTTAGGTGTTACGCTCGCTGAGAACTCACTGTCTACCTGATCGCTCTTCTGAGTGCCTTTAGCTGCAATTGTGCTGTCTTCACAGGTTATATCCGCAATCACAGGACCAAGGTCTAACGAGCCAACAGGAGAGTCGACTGCTGCACCAGACCAAGCAAGCGTACCTTCGCCCGATTGGCACCAAGGCTGAGCATTAACCGCATGTTTGATCGTCAGTTCAACTTGCCCTGCAATAGACACAGGCACTGGGATAGCTGGCGCATATTTCATCACGTTGCTGGCTGGCATTGATGCCACTAAGTTTTCCGCGTAAGCACCACTCATGCTATATCCGACACGTCCTTTACCTGATAAGTTCATGTCGCTGTTGCGGCCAAAGCGAACCGCAAGTTCTGCTTTGGCTTGGAATAGTTTAGAGAACTGGAAGTCCCACTGCACTGAGCCGTAATTGACACGCTGCCACGCGATATTGTTAGCGCGACCTTGCCAAACGGTGCCCTCAACACCTTCAATGCTTAAACCACGTACAACGGGCGCATGTTTAAGAACAAAAGAAGCCGGCAAGTGCAGCAACAAACTTACCGAGAAAAAAACGATAAAGATGCTGCTAAATAACAAACCATACTTAAAAGATAAACCGCGTTTCACATTAACCTCATTTAAACTGTAGTCGGTTGACGTCAATAACCCCAAGGCTATCAGAGCGATCAATATCCATAAACTCAACCTCAACACCCTGCTTTTCTTTCAGGTATGTCAGCCAATCAACAAATTGATTAAATGGCAAAGGTTTAATCCACACTTGCAGCATCTCGCCACGTGGTTGCACTCGTATCAATTCAATCTTGAAGCGACGCATAGATGCGGGCACGGATTGATTCAGAGGCTGGCTAGCACTAATGCCACCATTGCCTCTTAGTTCAACCACCTCATTGGCTTTATTGGTAACCCAAGCCAGTAGTTGCTTTTCACTTTGAATGCGACTCTGTGCCAGTTCAGTTCGCTGACTGAGGGGCTGTATTAGCCCCCAATAAATGATACCTACTACCAATAAAATTGAGCAACCAACAACTAATCGTTGCTCTCTTTGACTTATTGAAGTCCACCACGCTTGGAGTGGTTCAATTGTATTTCTCATCACTGATCTCCTTGCGCAGTTACTGACGGGGTTTAAGGGTAAAACTGCCAAATACGGCATCGCCATTACGGTTCAATGGCCCTTGTTCAACGGAAAACTTCTCTTCAAGTTTTACTTTAGCCGTCTCAAAATGTTGAAAATCAGCGCTTTTAGCTTGTAATCGAACTTCAGAACGATTGCCATCATAGCGAATGCTTTCGACTTCGATCGATTTCACTTGTCCTAACGTTTCTGGCAGCAATGCTAACCAACCAAGTAAGGAGTCACCATCGCCTGAGCCGCCGTATTTCTTAGCTTCATCATTCATCTGACGCTTAAGGTAGCTTACTGTCGGAATTCGTTGTTTGCCTGGCAGAACGGCTCTAAAGATACGCTCACTCTCCATGCGATAGGCTTGTGCCTGTGCTTCGTATTGCTGCACCTTCAACACTTGTTGAGTCACAATCACGGCCACCAGCAAGCAAGCAGCAATCGCCACCTTCTGCCATACACGCCAATATTTACTGAAAGAAGATTTGGTTTTAAAGGTGCCCGTCAGTAAATTTACGCCGCTTGTGATCGCTTGTTGGCTCAATAAGGACATCACCAATTCCGCAGGCTTTGCTTGCCATTCCATACCGCTTTGCTGCTGTACATCATCGCTCGGCATTGTGGTATAGCTGAAGATAGTCGTAGGTTGCTCTTCGTCGTCAGCTACAACCCAATCACTTTGCAAAAACATCGCTAACCATGCTTCGCTGATTGATACGGCTTGATAGTTACCTTGACGTTGAGAGTGACCTTGGCGCAATAGCCAATGCTGGTCGATTTGCAACGCACTGATGCCTTGTTCTTCAACAGGCACGGATAATGTATCTGGCAGCACCTTACGGAAAATAATATTGGCTTTGCGAAACTGGTCTAAAGCTTGTTTTAACCATTCGCGATCTACACCACACACAGTAGCGTGCGTTGCATCTTTATCTAAAATGGTTAGATGTAAGTCTTCGATATCTTGTGCCACTTCGTCTTCTAACAAAAATGGCAGCATAGAGTCGAACTGGCGAGCAGCACCTTTCGGAATTTCAACACGCTTAATTAAGCACTCATTTCCCGGCAATAAAGCGATACAGCTACGCTTTTCAGCATAAGGCGTTAACTCATCAAGCTGATCCCAGCTAGACAGCTCACCACTTGCTATCACTTCTTGTTGGCTTGTCGACCAAACCAACCACTGCACTGGGCTTTGTGGTTCGCTATTCAGTCGAACGGTCAGAAACTCGCTCACGGATTCCTCCAAAACGACGGCGAACTACCGTCACTGTTTCTCTATTACTACTATAGAAAAGCGTTCGTATACGTACACGAGACTGCTCAACTAATACCTCTGCATCTAGCTCAAAATAGGCGCTATCTACAGTTAAATATGCTTTCGCTTGTTTGCTGATTTCAGCACTCACA
The DNA here is from genome assembly GCF_041439035.1 of Vibrio sp. 1F263. Taxonomy (NCBI): domain Bacteria; kingdom Pseudomonadati; phylum Pseudomonadota; class Gammaproteobacteria; order Vibrionales; family Vibrionaceae; genus Vibrio; species Vibrio sp. 1F263. The sequence goes on from NZ_JBGONI010000010.1 coordinate 66,180, forward strand.
CCAACAATAGCAGGCTCAGCCATAAACGCATCCACCGAATCCCAGCCATCAAATGGGCGCTTGTCTATCAGCTGTTTGGCGTCCGATTCACTTAGACCGGGTGTAAACATTGCTTCCAGTAAAGATGCCTGCTTTTCCGAGATGGTATTCACGTTTAATCGGAAATCATCAGTGGGCAAAGCGCAAATAAATGGGTGTACCTTTTCCATTGCCTCACCAGAGACCTGATAAACGGCTCGCAGCTCCGATTCATCTGCTATTAAGCCATTCGCCGCCAAATAAGCTGGCTTCATCGCCTCATAAGTGCTGTCTTCTACACCCGTAGAAGAGGTGGCTCGAGTATCAGAGTCCAGAAATTCCCAACTTGAATTTGCGATAACCTCAGCCTGATAAGGCTCCACATCTTGGTTTTCCAGTAAGGTTTGCCAAACCTTCACTAAATAAGGGGGTTGGTTACTTGATGTCGTCGTAATCCCAGCGAGCGCATTAAGATTGAAACAAGCCTGCGCATCAACGATACGCCCTTTAACTTGGCCATAATCCAATGGGTATACCTGCTCTTCTAACGCCCATGGCTGGCTTAAGTTCACCGTATCACTATCCTTATAACTTTGCCTAATACCGTCTTGGACAAGCGCTTCTACACCAATGCTATACCAGTAAGCCTGTTGGTAATTCAGTTGATTGCCAACGCGCTTGAATTGCGTAAACAGACGCTCCGACATACTGCCAGCTATGGTTGCCATGATCGCCAAAAGCATCAGAATAATGATCAGCGCGACACCACGCTGTTTACGCCCCACAGCAGACCTTGTCAGTGCAGGCTTATTAGTTTGATGAATCATTATTCCCCTCATTACTGCCTGAAGAGTCACTGTTTGAAGAATCATCGACCTGATCTAAGGCGCCACTTGGTGTGAGATAAACACGTTCTATCTCACCGTAATCTTTCAGTGTCAGCTTAAGTCTCACCGCTTTAGGCAGTGATTTATCGGTTTGCCACTCTTTGCCCCAGCGGCTTCCGTCATAAAACTCGAACTCCAGGTTCTCAACATCATCAAGCAGAGGAGTAATCACACCTTGTTGGCCGGCAGGTGTATCGGGGTAACGCCACCATACACGCTCAAGCGTTTCCTCTTTTATGCGGTAGCCTACTTTGGTGACTTCTCCGCGAGGGAACTGCTGCTGTGGGTTGTGCCAACCAAGGCGAGTAAACATGATGCCAACACTGTCGGAATCCAGTAAATACTCTTTCATTAGGATCAGCTTAGATGATGCTTCTTCACCATTGGTACGAAATTGTCGTACCGCCATCTGGCGAAAATCATTATCTAAAATGACTAAACTGCGTTGCAGTTGATTTAAACGAGCACTGCGCTCAATAGAGAGTTCGTTGCTTCGTTGGACCTGATTTACCACCTGATAAGCCGCCATGCTTAACGTGGAAAAGATGGCAATCGAAACCAAAACTTCGATTAAAGTAAAGCCTCTCCCTTTTGAAGATATACCTTGTTTACGCGGCGTATGCTTATTTGCCGACATGCTTTTACTTAGCGATTTGCTCTTCGCTAACGACACGATTTTACTTAACCACACGCTTTTAATTGACCACATAGCTGCGCACCGTGACCACTGGAGAAGCTTTCTTACTTGTTGCCGCACTCACATCAAACGCCTTTAATAAATTATCGCTGGTATCGATGGGAGTCACCTTCCAGAACCACTCTCTTCCTGCTAACTCTTGCGTGCCCTGCGCTTTTTTAAGCTTCTCAGGATGCAGCATGACTAAGGCCATCTGGTTATCAACAACCATCGCCGCGAAGGTTTTTTCTTCTAGATAACTTAGCGTATTGATGTGCTGGGTGACAGCACGAATCACACTGATCGCCGCCGTAGCGAAGATAGCCAGCGCAACTAATACTTCAAGCAGTGTCATTCCTCGAGAACTAAGAGTCATTCCTCGAGAACCAAGAGGCATACCACGAGAACGATAAGGAGAACGGTTATTCCTCTTCATCTTCTTCTCCCGGCTCTAGCAGTCGAATCACACCATTATCCAACACTCGAATACGCCAACCATCTTGTATGGTGTCTCCGGTATTTGGATAAAACGATAATACAAATGGCGTCATTTCAGCACTCGACAAAATGTATATCTGAGGTGGCTTGGGCTTTTTTTCCTCTTCAAGATCCGCAAACATATCTTCATCAAACAAGCTTCCGGGATTGAACAAACGATCATCGTCTTCCCATGCGCCACCACCTAAAGTCAGTGACAACGCGAGTTCTTCCGGTAATTCAGTTGAAGAGGGGATTTTTTCAAATTCGACTTCTTGCCAACCTTCTGACTTAAGCGCCATCAGAACGTAAGTCGATTTCTTTTCATCGACACGAACGCCAAAATCCAAGCCACTCAAAATAGCCTCTTCATTGAGTAATTGAACTCGTTGATAGAAGCTTTGAGCGTATTTTTTAGCGACATCTTTGCTATTGGTCGGAATGGTCGCGATCACCGCGACCGCCGTTACTGACAGTAATACCAACACCAAAAGAATCTCAATCAAGGTGAAACCTGGCTGTGTTTGCTTAGTTTTCACCTTGTAGACTCCATCTGTTTACGTCCTACCATCAATAACGTATCAAGCTCAATAACCTATAAAACAATAAGCCGAAGCTTATTGGAAATCTTGCATGTTCCAGTTACCGATATCCGCAGCGATACCTTCACCACCTTCTTGGCCATCAGCACCAAGCGTAAAGATATCGATAGTACCGTTATCACCTGGGCTTAGGTATTGGTACTCATTGCCCCATGGGTCGTTAGGCAGACGCTTAATGTAGCCACCGTCACGGTAGTTACGAGGCTCTGGACTGCTTGGCTTAGAAACCAATCCATCAAGGCCTTGATCCGTTGTTGGGTAAACACTATTATCCAGTTTGTACATATCTAGCGCGTTCTCTAGCGCCACGATATCCGTGATGGCTTTCTGTTGATCCGCCTTCTCTTTGTTACCCAAAAGGTTAGGAACAACAAAGCTAGCTAAAACACCAAGAATAACCACAACAACCATCACTTCCAATAGAGTAAAGCCTGACTGTTTTTTCATTTTATTTTTCATTATTTTCTCCAAATTACAGATAGCGAGTTGAAGGTAATAATGCCCTTCTTCTCGATAATCCAAAAACTAACGCCTGATGAGCAGTACGTTATCCACTCATTAAATTGTTCATTTCAAGCATCGGCATCAGCGTCGCCATCACGATAAACAGCACCAAACCGGCCATCAACGCGATAAGCGCTGGGGTGAAAATGCCTAACGCGATATTGACCGTCGACTCAAAGCTTTGATCTTGGTTGTCTGCCGCTCTTGTCAGCATCTGTTCCAACTGACCACTCTGCTCACCACTGGCGATCATATGCAGCATCATCGGTGGAAAGAGTTTGGTTTGATCCAACGCTTTACGTAAGCTTGCGCCTTCTCTAACACTGTCTGAAGCCTGTAATACTTGCTGTTTCACATGTTGATTCGACATCACATCAACCGCGACCTTCATCCCTTCAAGGATTGGAATCGCACTCGAGGTACAAATTGAGAGTGTTCGTGCAAAACGAGAGGTATTGATCCCTTTCGCAATCTTGCCGATCAGCGGAATACTCAATAGTTTGCGATCCCAGCTCATGCGAACACCCGGCTTTTTGAGCGCGCTCTTAATCAACACAATCACACCAATGATCAACAACAGTAATTGGATGCCCCAATTCTGGATAAATTCACTCGAGGCTAATAAAAATTGTGTCGACTGAGGAAGCTCTTGGCCCATTTGGATAATAGGCTCGACGATCTTAGGTACCACGGTTGCCAACAGGAACGAAACAATCGTCACCGCAAACACCACCAGCACCACAGGGTAGATCATCGCTTGTAGCAGCTTAGAGCGCATCTTCTGACGATTTTCTGCATAATCGGCCAGTCGCTCCAATACCGCATCTAAGTGACCAGACTTCTCACCCGCCGCAACCATGGCCCTAAACAGCTCATCGAAGATGTGTGGATAATCAGACAAGCTATCCGCTAGCGAATAACCTTCTGTCACTTTAGATCGGACTGCCAGTAACATAGTTCGAATACGTGGCTTTTCAGACTGCTCAGCGACCGCTTTCAAGCACTCTTCTAGCGGCATGCCTGATTGAACGAGCGTGGATATTTGACGAGTAATCAACGCAAGATCTGGCGTACTGATACCACGCTTAAAGTTGGTCGAAGGCTGAGTACCTTTCGCATTTTTCGCCTTAGCTTCGGTCATCTCAACCGGCATTAAACCTTGTTCTTTTAAACGTTGGCGAGCCTGACGAGCATTATCCGCTTCAATCGAACCCTTTTTGCTCTTACCTTTGGCATCCAGCGCTTTGTATTCAAATGCCGCCATACTAGACTTCCTTAGTCACTCGCATCACTTCTTCTAAGGACGTTACCCCTTTCAGAACTTTGCTCAAGCCATCATCTCGAATACTTGGGGTTGTGCCACGAATCGCTTTCTCAATTGCCTGTTCTCCAGCTTCACTGTGAATCAGCTCTTGTACCGAATCGTCAATCATCAGTAGCTCATGAATACCGGTACGACCTCGATAACCTTTATGGCCACACTCTTCACAACCTTTTGCATGGTAAAGTGTGAGGCTCTCTTTCTTCTTCATACCAAACAGCTTTTTCTGTTCTTTATCTGCTTCGTAAGGTTCTTTACAGTCGTTACACAGAGTACGAACCAAGCGCTGAGCCAAAACACCCAGCAGAGAAGAAGAGATCAAGAAAGGTTCAATGCCCATATCACGCAGACGCGTGATCGCACCGATTGCCGTATTGGTGTGAAGAGTCGACATGACTAAGTGACCCGTCAAAGAGGCTTGAACAGCGATCTCAGCAGTCTCTAAATCACGGATCTCACCAATCATTACCACATCGGGATCTTGACGAAGAATCGCACGTAAGCCGCGCGCAAAGGTCATATCAACCTTAGGGTTTACCTGTGTTTGACCAATACCATCAATATCAAATTCGATTGGGTCTTCAACGGTAAGGATGTTGCGTTCGTTACTGTTGAGTTCTTGCAGGCCAGCGTACAAGGTCGTTGATTTACCCGACCCCGTAGGACCAGTAACCAAGATAATACCGTGTGGACGCTGAATAAGTTTACGAAAGTTCTCGTGGTTCTCTGCCGTCATACCCAAACTGTGTAGATCTAGGCGAGTGGCGTTTTTGTCCAACAGACGCATTACTACACGTTCACCGTGTGAAGAAGGCATGGTAGACACACGCACATCAACCGCTCGGCCACCGATACGTAGAGAAATACGACCGTCTTGTGGCACGCGTTTTTCCGCAATATCCAGCTTAGCCATAACCTTGACACGCGAAACCAACAGCGGAGCCAATTTACGGCTTGGTGCTAACACATCACGCAGCACACCATCAATACGGAAACGGATCGACAGTGACTTTTCGAAGGTTTCGATATGAATATCCGAAGCGCCTTCTTTAATCGCCTCACCCAACATCGCATTAATTAACTTGATGATCGGTGCGTCGTCTTCTGATTCAAGCAAGTCTTCGTCTTGTGGAAGTTCTTCCGCCAGAGAGAAAAAGTCGTCATTGTCGGCACCAATGTCTTCCATCAGCTGACGAGCTTCCGACGAGTCACGCTGATACGCGTCCGTCAGTTTTTTATCAAATTCGTCTGCGCTGATCGCTTGTGGCGTGAAGCCATTTTTCACAACACGACTCACTTCTATGATCGCCGCCGATTTCAGAGGTTCAACATAATAAAGTACTGGCGCGCGCTCCGGGTGCTGATATTCCAACACCATCTTGTAGCGATTCGCAAAGCTAAACGGCAAGCGCTGATAAGTACGTGCCGCCCCTACCAATTCAGCCATTATTCTGCTTCCATTTGATCGATGAAGGCTTGGATTTCAGCAGGATGATTCATGCTATCGCCAAACTTAGGAAGTACTGGAATATTATCGTTATCCATCAGTTTCAAGCCTTGCTCTGCCTTGTACAGCTGCTCAGCACGAATAAAGTTGTATTTGCGTTGTGTGATACCATCTGCAGTCATGCCATCACGAATAATGGTTGGCTTGATGAATACCATTAGGTTCTTTTTCTCAACCTGAGTACTGGTTGATTTGAACAGGTGTCCAAGAACAGGAATATCACCTAAGAATGGGACCTTAGACTCACTCTCCAGTGCGCGCTCGTCAATCAAGCCACCCAACACCAGCATTTGACCATCTTGAACAATCACTGACGTATTTAGCTGACGCTTAGCAAAACGAACATCTACTGCCCCGTTTGCCCCTAATACGTTCGATACTTCTTGTTCTATTTGCAGTTGAACCGAGTCACCTTCATTGATTTGCGGCACGACTTTTAGCTTAATACCCACTTCTTTACGTTCAACCGTTTGGAATGGATTATCGTTGCTTGAACCTGCTGTAGAACCGGTTAGAACGGGCACCTCTTCACCAACGATAAACGACGCTTCGCCGTTATCCATCACCGTGATACTTGGAGAAGACAGAATGTTTGAGTTTGAGTCGGTCGCGACCGCACTGATTAAGGCAGTCCAGTCACCCATAACGACACTCATTGCAGCGCCATTAACACCAGAAAGTGCAGAAGCCAAAGTTGAATAGTCACCCTTTTCAGTCGTGGTTTCATTACGTAGGAAGTTGTTATCCTTATCGTAAACCGCTTTAGTGGTTGTCGAGTCTTTTGCTTCCTCTAGTCCCACCATCACACCGCCAATCGATGCACCGGTATTGCTGTACTGAATCATGGCACCCGTTTCTAGGTTGCCCCACTGCACACCCAGGTTAACGCCGTCACCTTCAGCCATTTCAACAATTAAGGCTTCAATCAAAACTTGGGCACGACGGATATCGAGTTGAGCGATCACGTCTTGCAGCGCGTTCATGATGTCTGGCTGTGCGGTAATCACCAACGAGTTAGTATCGCTGTGAGCCGAAATCATCACTTGGTTGCGCTGCGATGAACTGCCTTTGGTTGATGTTTGTTTCTCTGATTGCAGGTTGTCAGACACGCCTTTCAGCACATCTACTAAGTCTTCCGCTTTTGCGTATTTAAGGTAGATAACTTGGTTGTTACCCTTAGTCGCCATTTCAACATCAAGCTGTTCAATCAACTTTCTTAAACGACTGCGTACTTTAGGGTCGCCTGAGATAAGAATTGCATTGGTACGCTCATCGGCAACTAATTTAGGCTGCAGGAAGGCAGGGGTGTTTTTAGCATCTGTGGTTTTACTTAGTGCATCGACTATACGCACCATCTCCGCGGCGGAAGCATTCTTTAGTTCAACGACCTCAATCTCTTTATCACCCGCTTGGTCTACACGCTTGATGATCTCTGCTAAACGGTTTACAACCGCCGCACGGCCGGTAATCAAGATGATATTTGCAGGATCGTAGTGCACCACGTTGCCCGCGCCCGCGTTGTCATTCAGTTGACGAAGCAGAGGAGATAGCTCACGAACCGAGACATTACGAACCGTCACAACACGTGTCACAACGCTGTCGCCTGTGATCGAATCACGGTCGCCAACAACTGGGATTGCCGAGGTTTTAGAATCTTTCGCTTTGATGATCTTAAGAACACCCGAGTCCATTTCAACGACTGCATAGCCGTACACTTCTAATACGTTTAAGAAGAAGCTGTAATATTGCTCTTCATTGAGTACGTCGTAGCTGCGTACATCGATTTTTCCGCGCACCGAAGGGTCGACGATGATCGTCTTCTCTAGATTACGACCAACAATATTAATAAACTCTTGAATATCAGTGCCTTTAAAGCTGGCACTAAAATCACTCGCGATGGCGGCGGGTGTGCAGATCAAGCTTCCTGCCAATAACCATGCACTTTTCTTAAACCAATGCTTCACGTACTTCTCCTACACTTTCGTCCTTCGTTAGACGCAAAGTTTTAAAATTCAATAAACACTTCATGTTGTTGACCATCTCTCTCGACGACGAGATTTAGCTCTGTCAGCTCTGAGATAGAACGGAATATGTTGCCCATAGCGGCGGGGTCAGTCAGGTCTTGACCATTTAACTGAGTAGCAATATCTCCGTTTTGGAGCCCTACTGAGTTAAAAAGTTCTGAATCTTTGCCAGGGCTCACACGATAACCAATAACGCTATCGTCGCGCTTCACCTGAGACAGTCGAACATATTGGAAGATTTGTTGCGGATCTTTCATTATCTTCGCTTTAATTTCATCTAGCTTTTGCTCTGCTGAAGCAGGGTTATTACCACGAACCGAAGAAGAAGCGCGAGGTGGCGCAGGGGCTGAGACAGCTAAACGCTTGTACTCAATACCTTCAAGCATCAAGGTTTCGTCTCGACCTGAGTTATCAATAATCACACGATCGACTAATACGGCTTTAAGCTTAGCTCTAGTGCCTTCTATCTCTTCATTAATTCCGTAGGTCGCCTGCGTACCGCGATTAGCGATCACCGCCAAGCTCCGTTTTGGATTAGAACTGGCAACAGCACCGACCAAAACTAGATTTAATCGTGTCTTTGGCGCATCTTGGATAACTTGCTGTTCAACCACAACTGGCGTGGTTGGGTTATAGGCACCAAAAAGGTTGCTCCGCTGCAAAGAAGAGATATCAAGGGTCGATTGAGGAGTAGAAGACGATGAAGCTGTTGCTTTCCAAGGCACGACGGTTTGCTCAGCAGGTTCAATAAACCATGCAAGCTGTCCTAAAATCCATGCGGAAGCTGCAATCAACATACAACACATCGCTAGGCTTAGTTTCTGCTGAAGTACAAATCCATTTTCTAATAAGCGGCTCAACACAGGAGAATTTCCTGCGCGATTCTTGAGCTCTAAAAAGTTCACTTTCCTTGCCCCTTTTCATGACGACAAATGCTGCAAATCATTAAACTTTCAGCTTTTTTATTCATTCGTTCGATACCAAGCTTATTTAAGCATAAGATCCTGAACTATATCATAGCAAATCTATAAAGCGGCATTACATGGCTATTTTGTATTATGACTTGAAAAAAATGCCAACCGCCTCCACTTTAAGCTTCTACTTAATGTAATTAAAAGCATGTTGCGCACTGTTCATTACAGTTAAACCGCATTCATTTCTCACTTAATAAGGCACAGCCCTATATGAAAACTACTAATGAAGCTGTCAGACTCGATAAATGGTTGTGGGCAGCTCGTTTTTACAAAACCCGGTCTATTGCTCGCAATATGGTCGATGGTGGCAAAGTCCACTATAATGGTCAGCGCAGCAAGCCAAGTAAAATTGTCGAACTTGGAGCAGTGATTACCCTGCGCCAAGGTAATGAAGAAAAGACGGTGACAATCGAGAAAATCTCGGCCCATCGTGGTGGAGCTCCTATAGCTCAGACACTCTATGAAGAAACCACCGAGAGCTTGGCAAAGAGAGAAGAGTTTGCAACACAACGTAAACTGAACGCTCATAGCCCAGCACCAGAACGTCGCCCAGATAAAAAGCAACGTCGTGACATAATCAAGTTCAAGACTCAATAAGCTAGAAGGAATAGCCAAATGGCCAACCCAATGTCTACAAGTAATGTTTTAAATCGCTACCTATTTGAAGACCTATCAGTTCGTGGTGAATTGGTACAGATGGACGAAGCGTACCAACAGATTATTTCTAGCAAGGAATACCCAGCGCCAGTACAAAAGCTGTTGGGTGAGCTACTGGTTTCAACGACGCTACTAACAGCGACTCTAAAGTTTGAAGGCTCTATCACGATGCAACTGCAAGGTGATGGCCCTGTATCTCTAGCTGTTATCAATGGCGATAACGATCAGAAGATCCGTGGCGTTGCTCGCTTTGATGGTGACATTGCCGACGACGCTGGCCTGCACGATCTAATAGGTAAAGGTCACCTAGTGATCACTATCGATCCTAAGAAAGGTGAGCGTTACCAAGGTATCGTTGGTCTTGAAGGTGACACTTTAGCTGAAGTCCTTGAAGGTTACTTCGCAAACTCTGAACAGCTAAAGACACGTCTATGGTTGCGCACTGGTGAGCATGAAGGTAAAGCACACGCTGCTGGTATGTTGCTACAAGTGATGCCAGACGGCACTGGTACGCCAGACGACTTCGAGCACCTAGAGCAGCTAACTGACACAGTTAAAAATGAAGAGCTATTCACTCTAGAAGCAAACGAACTGCTTTACCGTTTGTACAACCAAGAGAAAGTACAACTGTTCACACCACAACCGGTTGAATTCTTCTGTGGTTGTTCACGTGACCGAAGCGGTGCCGCTATCATTACTGTCGCTCAAGAAGAGATCTACGACATTCTTAGCACGGAAGGTAGCGTTGCTCTACACTGCGATTACTGTGGCACAAACTACTCGTTCGACAAGAATGATGTTGACGCTCTGTATGCAGAAGCAGCAGATAAAGGCAGCAATACGGTTCATTAATTTACGGCGTACCAAAAACACGTAATTTACCCCAAAAAGGTCAGCGCAACGCTGGCCTTTTTTGTGATCAAAATATCGCAAACTCCGTAACATCTCGTAATAAAATCACCTCTTAATTTTAATCAATTAATAATGTTCTCTCCTCTAGCGCAAAGGTTTGCGTACAGGATAGACTAGTCAGGCCAATATGTGATGAGGCGCTTAAAACCCCATGGTTAATATGGATATTTTTTGAGCTATATCCCTGTTTCCCCCGAGCCTCGTTGCTAGCATGGTGAGCAGATAACAATAAAAAATTAATACAAAATCCCTACAAAATATCCTACAAGGAGCACCTATGACCGTTATGGAACATACTAAGGCTGCACAAATTGATCTAACTAAGCACGGACTGACTGGCGTTACTGAAGTTCTTCGTAACCCTAGCTACGAGCAGTTATTCGTTGAAGAGACACTGCCAGGTTTGGAAGGCTACGAAAAAGGCGTAGTAACGGAACTAGGCTCTGTTGCGGTTGACACTGGTATCTTTACTGGCCGCTCACCAAAAGATAAGTACATCGTTAAAGATGACACCACGCGCGATACCATGTGGTGGTCAGATCAAGGCAAAAACGACAACAAACCGATTACAACTGAAGTATGGGATGAGCTTAAAGAGCTTGTGACAACTCAGCTATCTGGCAAGCGCCTGTTTGTCATTGACGGTTACTGTGGTGCTAACCCTGATACGCGCTTAAGTGTACGTATTATCACTGAAGTAGCATGGCAAGCGCACTTCGTTAAGAACATGTTCATTCGTCCAACAGACGAAGAGCTAGCAACGTTCGAACCTGATTTCGTGGTAATGAACGGTGCTAAAACAACTAACCCTAACTGGGAAAAGCAGGGTTTAAACTCTGAAAACTTCGTTGCTTTCAACCTAACAGAGCGCGTTCAAATCATCGGTGGTACTTGGTACGGCGGTGAGATGAAGAAAGGCATGTTCGCAATGATGAACTACCTACTTCCTCTGCAAGGCATTGCTTCAATGCACTGTAGTGCTAACGTCGGTGAAGAAGGCGATGTAGCGATTTTCTTCGGCCTATCAGGTACCGGTAAAACAACCCTATCAACCGACCCTAAACGTGAGCTAATCGGTGATGATGAGCACGGTTGGGATGACGATGGTATCTTCAACTTCGAAGGTGGTTGTTACGCCAAGACCATTCGCCTATCTAAAGAAGCAGAACCTGAAATCTACAATGCAATCCGTCGCGATGCGCTACTAGAAAACGTAACGGTTCGTGGCGATGGTTCTATCGATTTTGATGACGGCTCAAAAACCGAGAACACTCGTGTTTCTTACCCGATTCACCATATCGACAACATCGTTAAGCCAGTATCAAAAGCCGGTCACGCTCAAAAGGTTATCTTCCTGACTGCTGATGCATTTGGTGTGTTACCACCTGTTTCTAAACTGACTCCAGAGCAAACGAAGTACCACTTCCTATCTGGCTTCACTGCGAAACTAGCAGGTACAGAGCGTGGTATTACTGAACCAACACCAACGTTCTCTGCGGCATTTGGGGCGGCATTCCTAACTCTTCACCCAACTCAGTACGCTGAAGTACTTGTGAAGCGTATGGAAGCAGCTGGCGCTGAAGCTTACCTTGTGAACACTGGTTGGAATGGCACTGGCAAACGTATCTCAATCCAAGATACTCGTGGCATCATCGACGCTATCCTAGATGGCTCAATCGACCAAGCTGAGACTAAGGTTATCCCTATGTTTAACCTAGAAGTACCACTAGCGTTGCACGATGTTGACCCAGCGATTCTTGACCCACGTGACACGTACACTGACCCTCTACAATGGGAAAGCAAAGCGAAAGATCTAGCAGAGCGCTTCATCAACAACTTTGATAAGTACACAGACAACGCTGAAGGTAAGTCACTGGTTGCGGCAGGCCCTCAACTGGACTAACACAACCATCTGCTCGGGCTTAGCCAAAAGCGAACGTCCAATTTAAAGTGATATTTTTGTAGCAAGCCCCTCTTTTGAGGGGCTTTTTTGTTGCTGCTTGTCCCTTTTTGTTCCACTCTGTTTTGAGACAATTGAAATTTAAGGCTTTCAGGGAATGAAAAAGGTATTCATGGTGTTCGGCATTGCGTTGGCTATCGCCGTTGCAACTATCGCAGCATTGCTATTAAGCCTACAAACCCAATACCGTACGGATATTACTAACTTTTTTATCAAACATGCGATTGAACAACGTGTGCTCATTGAAGATGTTGAGTACCAGGCGCCTTATCACATCACCTTAATGGGCATTACCCAAAGCCAACCTGAAAAACAAACACCGCTGTATATCGACAAGATTGACCTTTGGTTCAGCTCTAGCTCGATTACGGAGGCCAAACTGGTCTTTGAATCCGTTTTAATCAGTGGCCTACAGTTAGAAGCCGACGACCTAGAAACGTTCACCTCTTTATTTACCCAGCCAAGCATTAAGATCCACCAGCTGGCCATCAACAATCTCGACTTTTCAACCCCAGACTTTAACGCGCGAGGCATCGATCTTCAGATCTCCGACCCAACGTGGAACAACGACAACTCACTTCTACCTTATGGAAAAACCCAACTTTCTGCCTCACAGCTGTATTGGCAAGGCGAAGCGTTCGATAACCTGTTGATTGATCTAGATCTTAAACCAAGTGATAGCACCCTGTATGGCGCTTCGTTTGACTGGCGTGGTGCCAAAATTTCTGGTCAAGCAGAGCAGTATCAGCAAAATTGGTCGTTGGTGAATGTGACCGTCGATGGCTTACGACTCAATCAGAAACAGACCCAAAGCCTACTAAGCAAAGAATGGGATGTGGCAGGTATTCAGATCAATCACATCAATAGCTTAGATATTCTGCGTAGCGATGTAGAGTGGCAAGACGGCCACCTCGCAGCTTTTGATGCCTCACTAGAAAATATCCAACTGCCTTTTGAGCTGTGGAAGCAACAGAAAGCCATTTTCTCTCTGCAAGCAGAGGGAGTGACCATTGATGATGACATGTTCATAGAGCCAAGTATCAAGCTCAATTTAGATACGAACCAGATTCTGATTGAAGATTTCTATACTCAATTCCTACAAGGCACTGTTCAACTTAATGGCGAAGTAACCCCTAGCAGCATTCAATTAGCTCAGCTCGACCTGCAAGGCATAAAGTGGATTACGGAAAGCCAAGATAGCCCTCCACCCGCCACTCGCTTGATACCTTGGCTCACGCAGCTCCAGAATGTCGAAATTAGCCGAATTAACATAGAACGCAGCCAACTTATCCAACTCGCACAAAAGCCTTACTGGCAGGTCTCAGGATTACATATCGAGGGGTATCAAGTTCAACTTCTACAAGATAGAAAGCTAGGTCTGTGGCAAGGAAAGCTGATGGCCAGCGCGAATGATGCCAGCTACCAAAACATTATTAGCGCTCAACCAGTGGTTGAGATGAATAGCGAGCAAGGAAAATGGACGCTGACACGCCTGTTTATGCCACTAAAGCATGGCTATGTTGAAGCCAATGCGACACTCGATTTTAACCAAATCAGCAAGCCATGGAGCATAGATATTTCTGCCGATGGATTACCGATAGCTCCCATATTACAGCAACTTGAACTACCGCTCGACGCAACCGGTTATGGCGAGTTTGAACTTCAAGCTGCAGGTTTATACGGCGATTCATTAATGCTCGGCTATTCCACAACAGGTCAACTCACTGGTAGCGTTCGTCAAGGTGTGATGACCTTTAATGACAAGCTTTCTGAAACATCGACTGATAACGTATTTGAAATCCCAGAGCTCAATGCGAATTTTGACCGTGGACGCTTCACACTCGAACCAGCGCACATTATTGGTGCATCGGCAGCAGAGCAAGGCGAACAAAGGATTCAAACGTTAAATGGCGAAATGTCTGGGGAGCTCGACTTGCTAAAAGCAGAGCAACACACTCTCTCTATTTCACTATCCGACCCATGCCACCAAATATCAGGAAAGCTCACCCAAGCTGAGTATTCCGAGATTAACGACTGCCAACAAAAAAGCGCCACGCCACAAGAGTAGCGCCTTCTATCTGTATCTTTATCTGCTAGCCATTGTCAGCTATACGCTTACGTTGGAGTCTGTTGATAATCTCTTTTTGTAGTCAGGGATCAGCATATAGGTTCCCGTAAACTCAACCGCCTCCACGTCGCCACTGTTAATGGTCACGTGAATGATGATACGAGCTTTTCTGCCTGACGCGAGGCGATCTAAATCGCCACTGATCCCATCCAATGACGTGGATGCCACTGGGTTTTGCTCAACTGGATGACGATAACGAATATTACTATCTGCTAGTACGATATCACCAGTCAACCCACGCTCCTTCATTAGTAACCAAGTCATACCCCAACCGGTTAAGGTCGCCAAGGTAAAGGCTGAGCCAGCAAACATGGTGTTATGAGGGTTAAGGTTTGGATTCAACTGAGCACTACACTCGAACTGATAACCCGTGTATTGGTTAATCTTGATGCCCATCTTGTCACTGATCGGGATCTGATGCTCCCAGCGCTGTTGAAGCTCATTACACCATTCTGGTTTGCGCAGTACATCAGCCATTGGATCAAGAGGTTTTACCATCTGTTGGTGACGCACAGGCCCACGTTGGTCGTTAATCTCACCACGACGCTCAAACTCATTCTTCTCATAGAATGAGATCGCATCTTCACGTGCATTACACACCAAACGCTTCGCTCCTTCTTGGCGTGCCAGTGACTCTAGCGCAACCAAGATAAGTGAGCCCATGCCTTTGCTTTGGCGAGAGTTCTTCACCGCCATATAGCGAATCTGCCCCTCTAGATCTGGGGTGATATAGAGACGACCAATCGCCATCGGGCGACCTCGACCATCAACAATCATGCGATGGTGACTCATTGGGTCATATTCATCGCGCTCTGAACCGACCGGCATTCGCCAAGGTTCACGGAGCATTTGCCAACGAAAATGGTAATACTTGTTCAGTTGATTTTCGGTGGTCGGGGTTATGAGTTTAAACATGCTTATTCCTTTAAGCCTAAACCTGCAGCCAGAATGTCACTGGGCCATCATTAACCAAAGACACTTTCATGTCGGCTGCGAATCGGCCACGTTCCGTTGGCAACACTGATTCACATTGGTCAGAGAAGTAGTTGTAAAGACGCTCTGCATCTTCTGGGTGAGCACCGCGAGAAAATCCAGCTCGCGTGCCTTTCTTGGTATCAGCTGGCAGTGTGAATTGAGACACCACGAGTACCTTGCCTTCCACCTGCTTCACGTTGAGATTCATTTTATCGTCTTCATCTCCAAAGACACGATAAGTAGTCACTCGTTCCATCAAACGTTTGGCTTTGGCTTCATCATCACCTTTTTCTACACCTAACAGAACTAATAAGCCTTGCTCAATCTCACCCACTACTTCGCCATCAACACGGACGGCAGCTTCACTTACTCTCTGGATCAGTGCTATCACTGTTGTTTCCTTGCTCTGTAATTTTGTCTTTATCCGACGAGTGTACCATTTCTTGAGAGTCACTCCACTGTTCCTGCTCGCCCAACGCGGCCGTCACTTCAGCACCCACTAACACAATCAACCAGCACAAATAGACCCAAACAAAAAGAATGGGAATCGCCGCTAATGCGCCATAAATCAACTGGTAAGACGGAAACTGAGTAATGTAAGCTGCAAAGCCTTTCTTGCTGAGTTCGAACAACAGAGCCGCCACTAGAGACCCAGCTGCCGCATGAGAAAAGTGTATCTTTTTGTTGGGAACCAACAGGTACAGACCGAAAAACGCAAAGAATGAGGTAATCAAAGGGAGCTTGCGAATCACGGTATTAAAAGCACTCGACACGACTTCGTTTTGTAACAAGTTTAATGATGTCACATACGAGGTTGCAGCAATGCTCGCTCCGATCAAAATAGGCCCAAGAGTTAGCACCATCCAATACATCGAAAAAGACAACACAGCACGTCGCTTTTCCGTTACTCGCCAGATGTAGTTTAGGTTTTTATCAATATTGGAGATCAGCATCAGAGCGGCAATGAATAAGAACACACTACCCACCGCCGTCATCTTGCCGGTATTGGCAACAAACTCCAGTAAAGCACCATGCACCGCATCCCCGGAAGCGGGAACAAAGTTGGTAATAACGAAGTTTTGAATCACTAAACCAACATCAGCAAAAACTGAAAATGACGACAAAATAGAGAGCAAAACCGTCAACATCGGTACGATCGAGAGCAAAGTAATGTACGCCAAGTACCCTGCATTCACATTAACTCTATCGTGCGTCATCCGCGTAAGAAGATAGCGGGAAAACTGGATGCTTCCTGTAGCTGCCTTTTTTATCTTCAACTTGTAACTCCCTGGTAACTCGTTCATAGTCCTAATTAATATTCCGTTATATTAATCACAGTAAGTAAATGTTCAAAAATAGCGTAGGAAAAAGGCTTGAGAACAAGGCAGAGTTTTGTGATAAGTAGTTATTCTACAATCAAAAACTCTAACGCCGTTATCGAGCATTTTAACAAGCTAGGTTGAGCAGTTATTTACTACGATTGATATTATTTAACTATAGGAAACTAGGATGCCTTATTTAATAGTTATAGTCCTCTCTATTTTTACTCTTACTGGATGCCAATCAGCTTATTACTCCGCAATGGAGCAAGTGGGTTACCACAAGCGTGACATTATGGTCGACAGAGTGGAAGACGCTAAAGAGTCGCAACAGGACGCTCAGGAAGAGTTTACTAGCGCACTTGAAGCTTTGAGTAGCCTGACTAATTTTAGTGGCGGCGACCTTGAAGACATGTACAACAAGATTAATGATAAATACCAAGACAGTGAGAAAGCCGCACAAAATGTCAGTGACCGCATTGCTGCGATTGAAGATGTGTCGGATGCGCTATTTGCAGAATGGCAGGGAGAGTTGGACCTTTACACCAGCGATTCACTGCGTCGTTCAAGTGAGAAAAAGCTGCGTGAAACCAAATCGTCTTACCAGACCATGCTTTCAGCGATGAAACGGGCTGAGAAGAAAATGGATCCGGTACTCAACACTCTTCGCGACAACACGCTTTATCTCAAACACAACCTCAATGCGAGTGCCGTTGGTTCATTGCAGGGAGAGTTTATGAGCTTAGAAAAAGACATCGCCTACGCGATAACACAGATGAATGCTGCGATAGCTGAGTCGGATAAGTTCTTAGCACAACTCAACCAAAAATAACGCTTCAGAGACAGAACACGATGAAGCCAATCATTATTACTGGCGGCCCCGGAGCCGGAAAAACAACTCTGATTAATGCCTTGGGTGACATAGGTTACCCAACCTTCGCAGAATCCTCTCGCCAATTGATAGAACAACAGAGCCAACTTGAGAACGGTATCTTACCTTGGTTAGACCTACCGGGCTTTGCTCGCTTGTGTTTAGACGTGATGAGCGAGCAAAAAGAGCAAGCGAAGCAGCACCAAATTGCTTTTCTTGACCGTGCGATTCCAGATATCTGTGGTTACTTAGCTCAGGCTAATCTTGAGATTGATGCGAACTACCGAGAAGCGAGCCAAGGCTACCACTCACAAGTCTTGTTCTGTCGTCCTGAGGCATCGATTTACGTACAAGATGATGTGAGACCTTATCCGTTTGAGGAAGCGTTAGACATTCACCACGCGCTAGTCAGAGTCTATCAAGAGCTTGGCTATGAGGTTGTCGAGGTGCCATTTATATCAGTCGATGAGCGGCTTCAATTCGTTGAGCGTTACTTAGGTATCAAAAGCTAGATCCCCAACTCGGTCGTCCCTCCCTCTTGAGGATGACGAATACTTAAACGCCTTTCGTATCTCGCATCTCGTTTACCCGTATCAACTCTAACACCACATAAAACAAAAGCCCCGAGCAGCTAGGCTACTCGGGGCTTTCTTATTTACTCTAAAACGTATTGCTTGAATAGCTAGAAGCTAGTCAGCTGGCGATTAAGCCTTAGCTGGACGTGCTGCACGCTTACGTTCGTTTTCAGTAAGAAGCTTCTTACGGATACGTACGTTTAGTGGCGTTACTTCTACTAGTTCATCTTCATCGATAAACTCAAGAGCTTGCTCTAGAGTGTGCTTGATCGGTGGAGAAAGAACTTGTGCTTCATCAGTACCAGATGCACGAACGTTCGTTAGTTGCTTACCTTTTAGACAGTTTACTGTCAGGTCGTTTGAACGGTTGTGAATACCGATTACTTGACCTTCATAAACTTCATCCGCGTGCTCTGTGAATAGACGACCACGAGCTTGAAGGAAGAATAGAGCGTAAGTAAGAGCTTTACCCGTTGCGTTCGAGATTAGAACACCGTTGTTACGCTGACCAATGATACCGCCTTTGTAAGGACCGTAGTGATCGAACGAGTGGTAAATAAGACCAGAACCAGACGTCATTGTAAGGAATTCAGTTTGGAAACCGATAAGACCACGAGAAGGCATCATGAAGTCCATGCGAACACGGCCTTTACCATCTGGTGCCATATCTGTTAGCTCACCCTTACGTAGACCGATGCTTTCCATGATCGCACCTTGGTGCTCTTCAACTACATCGATAGTAACCGTTTCGAACGGTTCCATTTTCTGACCATCTTCTTCTTTGATGATTACTTCTGGACGAGATACTGCTAGCTCGAAACCTTCACGACGCATGTTTTCGATCAGGATAGATAGGTGAAGTTCACCACGGCCTGATACGCGGAAACGGTCTGGACTTTCAGTTTCTTCAACACGTAGTGCAACGTTATGAACCAATTCTTTTTCAAGACGCTCAAGGATGTTACGTGAAGTTACAAACTTACCTTCTTTACCCGCGAACGGAGAAGTGTTTACTTGGAACGTCATTGTTACTGTTGGTTCATCAACAGATAGAGGTTCCATTGCTTCAACAGTGTTTACGTCACAGATAGTGTCTGAAATTTTCAGCTCACCAAGACCTGTGATTGCAATGATGTCGCCAGCGTTAGCTTGTTCTACTTCGTGACGCTCAAGACCTAGGTAACCAAGTACAGTACCTACTTTACCGTTACGTTTTTTGCCTTCAGCATTCACGATAGTTACTTGTTGGTTTGGCTTAACCGAACCACGAGTAACACGAGCAACACCGATAACACCTACGTAAGAGCTGTAATCAAGTTGCGAAATTTGCATTTGTAGTGGACCGTCAAGGTCAACTGCTGGTGCTTCTACTGTATCAACAACAGCTTGGAACAATGGTTCCATGTTCTCGCCAGTTTCGCCTTCAGTCATTGTTGCCCAACCGTTTAGCGCTGAAGCGTAAACAACGGTGAAGTCTAGTTGCTCATCTGTAGCACCTAGGTTGTCGAAAAGGTCGAATACTTGATCCATAACCCAATCAGGACGAGCGCCTGGGCGGTCAATCTTGTTGATTACAACGATTGGCTTAAGACCGTGTGCGAATGCTTTTTGCGTTACGAAACGAGTTTGAGGCATTGGGCCATCAACTGCGTCAACGATAAGCAGAACAGAATCAACCATAGACATGATACGCTCAACTTCACCACCGAAGTCCGCGTGTCCCGGAGTATCTACGATGTTGATGCGGTAATCATTCCAGTTGATTGCTGTGTTCTTAGCAAGGATTGTAATGCCACGCTCTTTTTCGATGTCATTCGAATCCATGACACGCTCTTCAGCTTCACCACGAGACTCAAGAGTGCCTGACTGTTGTAGTAGTTTATCAACCAAAGTCGTTTTACCGTGGTCAACGTGCGCGATGATCGCGATATTTCTTAACTTATCAATCTGTGGAGTAGACATGGATTCTCGATTCACTCATAAAAGTAGCCGTCACTTATCTCAAAAGTTTGGATAATAACCGCTAGCTTGATTTAAAAAACGGTCAATAATATACCAGATTCTAGACAAAAACCCAGAAATATGTGATCTGAACCAAGGCTTTTTTCTTTATTAGCGATTCATATCCGCTTAACTTTGGTTCCGTACAGTGTCTAGTCGACTAATTCGTAGGGTTATCGAAAAGTATCACCCGCGAAGTGGGCAACCAAATCTCAGGTAAAATAACAAAAGTGGATTGACAACTTAGGCAATTCATTGCTGAATGGTGTTCGCTTATGTCTCATATTGGTGCATAGATAAATAGTTGCACCAATATCGTGCAACCAAAGATCATTTTGGTGCAAAAGTCAGAGCTCGCAAATCAAGAAAACAAGTAAATCATTGAAATTAATGGAATAATTTTTTTGGCACGTTTTTGGCTATAGATAAATCAGCATCGATTAATGCACGTATAGACATTAATCAATGCTGGTTTCAACCGAATCGAGCTAATACCGAATTAATAACACTGGAGGTTATCCAAGATGTCAGTAGAAAATGTACTATCCCTGATCCAAGAGAACGAAGTTAAATTTATCGACTTACGTTTTACTGATACAAAAGGTAAAGAGCAGCACATCTCTATTCCTTCTCACCAAGTTGATGCAGACTTCTTCGAAGAAGGCAAAATGTTTGACGGCTCTTCAGTAGCTGGTTGGAAAGGCATTAATGAATCTGACATGGTAATGATGCCAGACGCAGCTTCTGCTGTACTGGACCCATTCACAGAAGATGCAACGCTAAACATCCGTTGTGACATCCTTGAGCCTGCAACAATGCAAGGCTACGACCGTGACCCACGCTCTATCGCTAAACGTTCTGAAGAATACCTACGTTCTACGGGTATCGCAGACACAGTTCTAGTGGGTCCAGAGCCAGAATTCTTCCTATTCGATGACGTTAAGTTCTCAAACGACATGTCTGGTTCTTTCTTCAAGATTGATGATGTAGAAGCCGCTTGGAACACAGGTTCTGACATCGAAGGCGGTAACAAAGGTCACCGTCCTGGCGTTAAAGGCGGTTACTTCCCAGTAGCTCCTGTCGATTCATCTCAAGATATCCGTTCAGCAATGTGTCTAGTAATGGAAGAGATGGGCCTAGTTGTTGAAGCTCACCACCACGAAGTTGCAACTGCGGGTCAAAACGAAATCGCAACTCGCTTCAACACGCTAACAACAAAAGCGGATGAGACTCAAATCTACAAGTACGTTGTACACAACGTTGCGCACGCATTTGGCAAAACAGCGACATTCATGCCTAAGCCACTAGTTGGTGACAACGGTTCTGGCATGCACGTTCACATGTCATTGAACAAAGATGGACAAAACTTGTTTGCTGGTGATAAGTACGGCGGCCTATCTGAAATGGCTCTTTACTACATCGGTGGTGTAATCAAGCACGCTCGCGCAATCAACGCATTTGCTAACCCATCAACGAACTCATACAAGCGTCTTGTACCTGGTTTCGAAGCACCTGTAATGCTTGCTTACTCAGCACGTAACCGTTCTGCTTCTATCCGTATCCCAGTAGTACCAAGCCCGAAAGCACGTCGTATCGAGCTACGTTTTGGTGACCCAGCAGCTAACCCATACCTATGCTACTCAGCAATGCTTATGGCTGGCCTTGACGGTATTAAGAACAAGATCCACCCTGGCGAAGCTATGGATAAAGATCTATACGACCTTCCTGCAGAAGAAGCAGCTGAAATCCCAACAGTTGCAGAATCTCTACAAGGTGCTCTAGCAGCACTTAACGAAGACCGTGAGTTCCTAACTGCTGGTGGCGTATTCTCTGACGACTTCATCGATTCTTACATCACACTGAAATCTGACGACGTACAGCGCGTGAACATGGCTACACACCCACTTGAGTTTGAACTGTACTACTCAGTTTAATCCTTAGTCGGTTAGCATGTAATTCTTACTGCAGTAAAAGCTATTGCAACATGTAAGAAGCACTAAAAAATATTAGGCTCGCCTCGCAGGCGGGCCTTTTTTCTATTCTCCCTCCCCCTGCTTCCTCGTACCATATCTTAAACAAAGCCCTCAGAGGCTGTTGCTATAAATACAATAAAATCAATAACAAAACTAACGTCAAACGTGAAAACACCTAACGGTGGAAAGAGGCTAACGATATGAAAAACATACTGTTCCTAATCGGATTAACAGTCGCATTCTCGTGCTCTGCTCAAACGGTGTACACCTGGGAAGATGAGGATGGTGTGCTTCACTTTAGTGATACCCCTACCGATCAAGGTGCGGAGGCTCTTCGCCTACCTGACGTACAAGCTTCCGCACCAGCCCCTAAATTTGAGGCCTCAACGCCTGTTGACGCTGCAGATCCCTCTACAAGTAAAACGGCAACACCAGCTCAAGCTCAGAAAAAAACAGATAACACGAAACGAGAGGTACCCGCTCAGTTAGCCCTCAGCATGCTGACTCCAGTTCATGATCAAACCATCCGCAGCAACCGTGGCTTAATCCCAATAAAAATAAAACTCAACCGCAAGCTTGGTATTGGAGAGCAGTTGCAACTGATGCTCGATGGTCGTCGTTATGGCGCTCCACAAACCCAACCTAACTGGGAATTGAAAGGTATCGATCGAGGCACTCACACCATTGCAATTCAAGCACATAGAAGCGGCAAGCTTATTGCATCTACTAGTCCAGTCACCGTGTATTTACATCGAGCGACGCTCAAGTAAGCCAATGTGTTAAAAGAGGCCAAATTACCTCTACTTTTCACCTGTTCGAAGCAGCTTTCAGCAACTCTAATGAATTATCTTTAGCTTCTGGTTGATATGCGCCATACTTGAACTTAGCTTCGCACCAATTTGGTGCAGTGAGAAAAACACCAGTTCAAGGACGAAATAGTGAATCGATCAGCCAAAAGCGACAGCATAGATACACATCATCTTTCCAGCGCCATTCTCGACAATATGGTGACCTCAACATTGATGCTCGATGAGCAACTGTATGTCCGATATGCCAACCCGGCGGCTGAACAACTCTTTTCGCAAAGTGCACGACGTATCGTTGATCACCCTCTGAGCCAACTTATCCAGCACGCCTCACTGGATTTAGCGCTGTTGACTCAACCGCTACAAAGTGGCCAGAGCATTACCGACAGTGACGTTACCTTTGTGGTTGATAACCGCCCATTAATGCTTGAGGTAACAGTGAGCCCAATCTCTTGGCAGCGAGAAACGCTGTTATTGGTTGAGATGCGCAAGATAGACCAACAAAGACGCCTCAGCCAAGAGCTCAACCAACACGCACAACAACAAGCGGCTAAACTATTGGTGCGCGGATTAGCCCATGAGATTAAGAATCCATTGGGCGGATTAAGAGGAGCCGCGCAGCTACTTGGTAAAATGCTCCCTGATCAGTCCCTTAATGAATATACGCAGATCATTATTGAGCAAGCCGACCGCCTGAGAGCTTTGGTCGATCGCCTGCTTGGCCCACAGAAACCGGGGACCAAATCGGAAGAGAACCTTCACCAAATACTTGAAAAAGTAAGGCAACTCGTCGAGCTAGAATCAGGCTCAACACTCATCATCGAACGAGACTACGACCCGAGCCTACCGGACATCTTGATGGATTCAGCACAGGTAGAACAAGCCATGCTCAACATAGTGAGCAACGCAGCTCAGATTCTGAAGGCTCAAGAATCAGGGAAAATCACCATTCGCACCAGAACGGTGCATCAAGCAAACATTCATGGTCAGCGACACAAACTCGCCGCTCGCATTGAGATCTGCGACAACGGCCCGGGTATCCCCGATGAATTGAAAGACACCCTGTTTTACCCAATGGTCAGCGGACGAGAAGGAGGTACAGGGCTAGGGCTATCGATATCTCAAAACCTGATCGATCAACACAATGGGAAAATTGATGTTGAAAGCTGGCCGGGCAACACCACATTCACGATTTATTTGCCGATATAAGCAAAGCTGGGTCTCCCACTGGAAACAACGTTTCATTAGCAACACCGAATACCGAACAATAAAAACAACAATGATTATCACAATAGATTTGGCTGCAAAGGAATTGAATTATGAGTAAAGGATACGTTTGGGTCGTCGATGACGACAGCTCTATCCGCTGGGTAGTAGAGAAAACACTTTCATCTGCGGATATAAAGTGTGAAACATTTGCTGATGCAGAGAGCGTATTACTTGCTCTTGAGCGCGAGACGCCAGATGTATTGGTATCTGATATTCGCATGCCCGGCATTGACGGTATTGAGCTTTTGCATCAGGTTCATCAACGCTCTCCCGACCTGCCAGTGATCATTATGACCGCGCACTCAGACCTTGATGCAGCGGTCAATGCTTATCAAAAAGGCGCTTTTGAGTATCTGCCTAAGCCGTTCGATATCGATGAGACACTGACTTTAGTAGAACGAGCAATCGCCCACAGCCAAGAGCAAAAGCGAGAACAGGCGAGTGAAGCAGTAGAAGACACCAACGCGCCAGAAATCATTGGCGAAGCGCCTGCGATGCAGGAAGTCTTCCGCGCCATTGGTCGTTTGTCTCGGTCATCCATTTCCGTACTGATCAATGGTGAATCAGGTACAGGTAAAGAACTAGTCGCACACGCCTTACATCGTCACAGCCCAAGAGCGAAAAAGCCCTTTATCGCCCTGAACATGGCTGCGATTCCCAAAGATCTCATCGAGTCAGAACTGTTTGGCCACGAAAAAGGCGCCTTTACCGGTGCTAACAGTGTTCGCCAAGGACGCTTCGAGCAAGCCAACGGGGGTACTCTGTTTCTTGATGAGATTGGCGACATGCCACTCGATATTCAGACTCGACTACTGCGCGTGCTGTCTGATGGCCAGTTTTATCGCGTAGGTGGACATTCTGCGGTTAAGGTCGATGTTCGTATCGTTGCCGCAACCCACCAAGATCTTGAGCGCTTAGTACATGACGGTGGTTTCCGTGAAGACCTTTTCCATCGACTCAACGTTATCCGAATCCATATTCCGGCACTGCGCGAACGTAAACAGGACATTGAAAAGCTGACTCACCACTTCCTAGCATCAGCCGCTGAAGAGCTTGGTGTAGAAGTGAAGACACTACACCCAGAGACCATTCTGAAGCTCAATCAGCTCAATTGGCCGGGAAACGTGCGTCAGCTTGAGAACATTTGTCGTTGGTTAACAGTAATGGCAAGTGGTAGTGAAATACTTCCTTCGGATCTGCCTCCTGAGTTGTTGGAAGAGAAGGTTGTGATCAGCGAAGGTACTGATGGTAATTGGCAACAACTGCTGGCTAATTGGGCCAAGAGTGCGCTTGATTCCGGCGAAAAAGAGCTGCTGACTTATGCTCTACCCGAGTTTGAACGTATATTATTAGAGGCCGCACTCAACCATACTAATGGCCATAAACAAGATGCAGCGAAAGTTTTAGGATGGGGAAGAAATACCCTGACTCGTAAACTCAAAGAGTTGTACTGATCTTTATATGCCTCTATATACATATTTTTTAAAGCTAAAAAAGTGTCGCTTGCTTTGAATAGTATCGGTACAATTACAGTACACTATCTATCCAAACTGTAGCTAAAGATGTCTTTGAAAACACAAATTACCTTGAGAACCGCAGTGGTTCTGCCATTCGTGATGATATTTCTCTTCACTATGGGCGTAATGATTTTCACTCAAAAGCAAAGCTACAAGGAGATGGTGAGTGATATTAGTGCGCGCCAACTAACATCACTCACTGATAACGTTCATCAAAGCCTTGCCGATTTTTTAGAAAAGCCATTTCACGCTAACCTTTCACTAAGTCATAACATCGGTTATCACAACCTTTATAAAGAGGGAAATCTTAGTCAGGTTCAAGACTATATTCTTTACAAGTTTTCTGCGCATTTTCAAGCGATCCCTCAGCTTGATGTAATCGGCTTTGGTTCTGAAGATGGTAACTATGTCGGCTTTCGAAAAGAAACAAACCGCGGCTTAACTTTAATGGCCCGGGATGATCGAACTCAAGGCAAACTTGTCATTTATCGTGGTAATACGATTAGCGGAGACATTCGAACCATAATTTCAGGTTATGACCCTAGAGCTCGCCCTTGGTACACTCCAGTAGTGACACAGAACAAGGCTGTATGGTCATCAATTTATGCCAATGCAGATGAACGACAAGAGATCACTTTATCGGCTCTCGCTCCTATCTATAGTGATAACGAGCTCAAAGGTGTCCTCGCCAGCGATATTAAGATCAACACCTTTAATGCTTTTCTCAAGGATCTCAAAGATAAAACGGATGCCTCTGTTTATATTATTGATAAGCAACAGCGCTTAGTCGCTCATTCGGGCGGAGGCAGCGTGGTCTCTTGGGGAACAGGACAAACAGACAAAGGCCAGCGCTTGTTAGCAACAGAGAGTGCTAACGCGGTAATACGTGAAAGTGCCCGTTATGTAGATAAGTTTCATCTAATCGATGATTTAAATGTGCAGCGCTTTAGTTTTAATTTAGATAACGAACGATATTTCAATCAACTTACCCCTTATGAAGATGAGTACGGCATCACTTGGATTATTGGTATGTCGATCCCAGAAAGTAGCCTACTTGGTGAATTACCAAAAAACCAAAGAAACAGTTGGTTACTCGGTCTAACTCTCAGTTGCATTGGTATTATCGCTGGATTAATTGCCTTTAATCGCGTAACTCAACCCATCACTTCAACTGCAGGGGCAGCAAAGCGCCTAGCCAAAGGTGACTGGGAGACGAGCATGCCAAAAACGGGCAACATCTATGAAATTAGCATGTTAACTGCGTCATTTAATGAAATGACCAACAATTTAAAGGCTTCTTTTCAGGCGTTACAGGCTCAACTTACCTATGACTCATTAACCAAACTGTATAGTCGTGAAGGCTTTATTGATACAGCCAAGAAAAACCCTGAAAACGAAAAAGGTACACTTTATTTAATTGGTATTGACCGCTTTCGAGATATTAATGATAGCCTCGGCCATTACAATGGTGACCAACTGCTTATCATTGCGGCCGCTCGTTTAAGAGGTACGCTACCATCGAACTTCCTGTTAGCTCGAACTGGCGGGGATGAATTTGCGATTTACGCTCCTAACATCAATCAAATAGATGACGTTCAACTACTGACGAGTCGCTTACTTCGAATCTTTACCTCCCCATTTGCCATGGAATCAGAAAGCGTGGTCATCAAAGTATCAATGGGGGTCGTGAATGTCTCGAACGTCAACGACATTACACTGCTGCTACGCAACAGCAGTATAGCCTTGAGCAACGCAAAGCAAGACAAAACCAGTGTCAGTATTTACAACCCAGAAATGGGCAAAGCATCGAGATATCGTACCAAGATGCTGGCACGTCTTAACAAGGCAATTGATCTTCAGCAGTTCGAGCCTTTCTATCAGCCTATAATCGACCTTGAATCTGGAGCTACCATAGGTGCCGAGGCTTTGGCTCGTTGGGTAACGGACGAGGGTATAATCTCACCTTTGGAGTTCATTCCTTTAGCAGAAGAAACAGGATTGATCTACGACATTGGTAAGCAGATTTTGCACAAGTCATGTCGAGATACCGCAATTGCGATTGAATCTGGAAAATGGAATAAAGACTTCTCTATTCACGTTAACTTATCTGTCGACCAACTGAGTGAAAGCGGATTTATTGAATTGGTTAAAACCACGCTGCGTGACACCAAATTACCAGCCCAAAACCTGACGCTAGAGATCACTGAATCACGCATCGTCGACAATGACCAAACCATCATCGATAATATGCTGACGCTAAAAGCACTAGGCATCTCGATTGCAATTGACGACTTTGGTACCGGCTATTCGTCACTGGCTTACTTACACAAACTGCCATTTGATTGCTTAAAGATCGATCGCAGCTTCGTCAGTAAGTTGGAAAAAGAGAACCTAGACAGCTCCATCGTCGCGGCCATCGTCAACATTACCAAGGGTTTCAAAGTGAGTTTGGTGGCAGAAGGCGTTGAAACACAACAACAAGCTGAACTACTCAAGCAGCTTCAATGCCCATTAGCTCAAGGTTTCTTATACAGCCGTCCAGTTCCGTTTGACCAATGGCCTACCGACCTAGGCAGTAAGCTAAATGCCAAGTTTAAAACGAATAACAAAGTCGAATAAAACGCAGAGGCTAAACAGGGCACCAAAGAGAGCCTCGCCTAAATCAGGCAGAAACCGAATGAGTCAGATACAAAAATGCCAGCATGATGCTGGCATTTTTTATGTTTCTATTCTCTATCGAGTTATTAGATGACGCGAGAGAATTGCTGTTGGCGAGCCTTGGCACGTAGGTATTTATCAAAACACATACAAATGTTACGGATCAGCAAACGGCCACGCAAAGTTACGCGGATTTCTTTGTCATCAACTTCAACCAACTCATCGTTGATAAAGGTTTGTAGAAGCTCTAAATCTTCTTTGAAGTAGCGATTAAAGTTAACCGAGAACTCAGATTCGATCATTGTTTTATCAAGCTTGAAGTTACAAATCAGCTGCTTGATCACTTCACGACGTAGAAGGTCGTCACTGTCTAGAGCAACACCTTTCCAAAGTGCATGACGCAGGTCATTCACCTGAGCGTAGTACTTCTTCAGCTCTTTCTGATTTTGTGCGTAAGCATCACCAACCATAGAAATCGCAGAAACACCGAAACCAATTAAGTCAGCTTCACCTTGGGTCGTGTAGCCTTGGAAGTTACGATGCAGAATACCTTCACGTTGTGCTACGGCTAGCTCATCTTCAGGTAGTGCGAAGTGATCCATACCAATGAACTGGTAACCCGCACCGGTTAGCGTCTCGATAGTATCTTGTAAGATAGCCATCTTCTCTTTAGCTTCAGGTAGGTCTTCATCTTTTATCTTACGCTGCGCAGCAAACAGTTGCGGCATGTGTGCGTAGTTAAATACAGATAAACGGCCCGGCTTCATTTCTAACACTTGCTTCAATGTTTCAGCGAACAAAGCTTGAGTCTGCTTTGGTAGGCCGTAGATCAAATCCAGGTTAGTTGAACGGAAGCCTAGCTCTGTCGCACGTTGAACCATTGCAATAATGAACTCTTCATCTTGCTCACGGTTAACCAGCTTCTGTACTTCTTTATTAAAGTCTTGCACGCCAATGCTCAGGCGGTTGAAGCCTTCATTTCGAAGGTGGTCAAGTACGTCTAGCTCAATCTCACGCGGGTCAACTTCAATACTGATTTCAGCGTCAGCGGTGAAGTTAAACTCTTCACGCAAAATGCCCATCAAACGAGTGATTTGTGTTTTGGTCAAGAACGTTGGTGTACCGCCACCGAAGTGCAGTTGAGTCACTTTACGG
Organism: Vibrio sp. 1F263; assembly: GCF_041439035.1. Taxonomy (NCBI): domain Bacteria; kingdom Pseudomonadati; phylum Pseudomonadota; class Gammaproteobacteria; order Vibrionales; family Vibrionaceae; genus Vibrio; species Vibrio sp. 1F263. The sequence goes on from NZ_JBGONI010000010.1 coordinate 95,946, forward strand.
CCATTCAATAAAGAGGCGCGCTGGCGGATTTCATGTTCAATCACATCCAAGTACTCATCCGCTTTATGCGAGTGACGAGTAATGACTTTATTACAACCACAGTAGTAACAAAGCTTATGGCAGAACGGGATATGCACGTAAAGAGAGAGTGGACGCTCAGGGTACTGAGTACACGCCATGTCGTAATCAGCGACGGTAAACGCTTCATGAAACTCCAACGCTGTTGGATATGAAGTGTAACGAGGTCCCGAATAGTTGTACTTGTTTAAGATCTCTTGATCCCAAACGATTTGCTGATTCGTTGTTACTGGCTTGCTCGACATAGCGGTAATTCCAATTTAGATCCGCGAGAACCTAAGGTCTCTCAAATCATTTTACATACATTAAAATATAGACGGGTTATTTTGCCACACGACCAGTAAGGTCGTTCCAAGACAAAATCAATTTTTCAGACAAAAACTCAGAACTGCTAGCTTGATCACTAACAAAGCGTCGGGATTAACGAGACGCAAAAGGTAAGAAGGCTCATTTAACATCGTCTATTAAAAGACAAGGCGACTTAAAAACAAGATGCATTTAAGATGAAAAGTCTTAAAGGCATAGGTATTAAAAGCAGCACGTCTTAAAAATGGAGTGTTCAACAAGCCTCTATATTAAATAGTCTTAGTGACTAGATCATCTGAATGTTGATTTGGTTGTTGAGAGGCTCAACCTTCTCCTGCAACCTTTTCAAATCTTCGATGACCGCATCATTCAAGCGAGTCTCTGCCTTATGGCGCGTGAGATTCTGCTGCATGCGATCTTTCTTCGTCAGTTCCTGTCTTGCATCTCCGCGAGCCATATCTTTTACGATATGGTACAGCTCAGAAAGAGCAGGATACTCAGAATCAAAATCGACACGCTCATCACCCTGAACGTTATCCATAATGATACACACTCGGATACTGATCTCAGGTAAGTCACACTGGCCTTGAATACCCGCTAAGCACAAAGTATTTACGTTTTCGTAAATCGTCGCGTTACGTTTTTCAATGGCAAGTGCTTGATGCTGCTTTTGCAACTCCGTCTGCTTCTTCACTTGAAGTAGAAGGTAACCTGCGTAAGAGCCCAAGCCGAGAATGATAATTCCACCAGCAATTGCTAATAAGGTTACGTTCATTGGCTATTAACCTTTAAAGCTGTCTAAGTCGAAATCTTCGAATTGAGATAGCAAGTCTTCGTCAGAGCTTGCTTTCTTCTTAGAGGCAACAGGTGCTTCTTCGAAGATCTCTTCTTCATCGTCTTCTGGCTCTAGCAGACCTAAGCGGCCCATTAGGTGTTCGATACGATCAAGTTTCTCATCAACAAACTTCTGCAGACCAGCACCTAGGTTTTCACCATTTTCGATACGATCTAGCAATGTGTTCAGTTGAGCATCATTCTCAAGCATCTCTAACTCTTGTTCGTTAGATAGCTTGCGCTCTTGTTTCGTCGACTTCTTCGCTGGTTCAACAATCAGCGGGATTTTTTTCTTGCTGCCTAAACGAGGGTCGCGAGCTAGTGCAGCTTTACGCTGTTTTGCTTCGCTACCATCAGAGTGACGGCTGCCAGACTTAAGGCCTTTACGCTTTTTAACACGCTTACGTTCACGACCTTCAACATCAGATTCACTACGGTTACGAGTAACCATAGGTTCCGGAGCGCCAAGTGCTCCCGGTTTTCTTGATTTCTTACTACGACCCATTACTGCACTTTCCTCAGTAAAATTACATCATTTCCAAAAAATTCTAGTTCGAGCTTATCCCGCTCTGCCAAAAACTGGAATGTTTGACGACTAAAGAAGACGACATGTGTCGGGTCATTCTTGTAGTGCCAACCAGCAAACGCGTCTACGTCTATTACTAGTTTAGTCATAAGACCAATCCAGCCCTTGGGTTTAACTAAATTCAACCATTGCTGCCACACTTTGTCTGGGTGATAAAGATGCTCTATCACCTCCGTGGCAGTCATAAAGTCATACGTTTTTTCCAACACAGAAGCTTCTGGGTGGTAATAGATATCGTACAACTCCATGGTGTGTCCGGCTTCTTCTAACATAATAGATAGCGTAGGGCCTGGGCCACAACCAAAATCCAACCCTTGTGAGTTAGATGAAATTTTGTCTGTTAGTGGATCCGCGATGCGAGATAGAAAACGGCGATAGCCTGCATCACTAGGATCGTTCTCATGGAGATCATAGTGTGCTTTTTCTTCTTTTGCTTCTAACCTTTGTTCAGGTTTAACAAATACCAGTTCACATTGCTGACACTGCAGATAGGCTCTGCGTTTGTCTTCAAAATAGTGATTCACGCCTTGGTGATGGCATAAGGGACAAGTATACATAGCACATCCTTAAACAGGGATGCGAAACATACCAGAAACTGAGTTTATAGTGGAGAGGTATTGGGTGTTTTTTCATCAAATCAATAAAAAAAGCGATAGGAAAACCTATCGCTCTCTAAATCTGCCTATATCGGCCAAAATTTGCATACTCAACTTGGTACACAAATCTCCATTTGTTATTGGTGCTTTCCATGCCAAATTTGTTTGTTGTTCATCGTCCTGATGAGTTTTGGCTATCCTTTTCTAACACCTTGTTGCTGGGCTGTCCTAGCCTGATCCGTTTCTGTCTATACCGTTAGACTAGATGACCATCCGTATCTAAGTCAGCTCCTAGCTGATGGCGGCTACTTTACCTTTTTACAAAAAGACTACAAGAGTGCGAGCTCACACTTTTGTACACAATTCGAACACGCATTGATAAATTAGACATTAACACAAACCGGATATATAAAATCAATACAAAAGAAAACGCCCCAACCATTACTGATCGGGGCGTCTCTTCAATCTCGCTCGAACGTACATTTCATTGCTCTGGCTAAGAGCAAGAAACCGACATATTAGTGTAAACCACCAACGTACTTCGATAAGGTATCAATATCTGCGTCTGTTAACTTTTTAGCTACATCACGCATCATCGCATTCATGTCGTTATTACGGTTACCATCGCGGAATTTCTCAAGTTGAGCCTTGATGTAATCTGCGTGCTGACCTGAAATCTTAGGGAAACCAGAAAGTTCGGTACCATTACCACGAGGGCCGTGACAAGCAATACAAGCCGTTACGCCGCGTTCTGCGTTACCCGCAGTGTAAAGAACCTTACCTTCATCTACTACATTTTCAGGAGTAGAGTTACTAGAGATAGGGAGAGATGCGTAGTATGCCGCTAGGTCAGCCATATCTTCTTCAGATAAAGGCATCGCCATTGCACCCATTACAGGCTCGTAACGACCTTGTTTACCACCACTCGTCATACCTAGCTTAAGCTCTTTTAACTGCTTCTCTAGATACTTCTCATGTTGACCAGCCAGCTTAGGATACTGAGTGATCAGACTGTTGCCGTCAGCACCGTGGCAGGCAACACATGTTTGTGATTTGGCTTTACCAGCTTCAATACTACCTTGAGCCCATACTGAGCAGCTGGCTAAAAGACTCAAAATTAGCGCTAATTTCTTCATGACATTCCATTATAATTATCAAGCTTCCAGTACCACTCTATGTTGCCACTCATGGTACAATAGGCGACCTTATGCCGAGCACGGTTATTTTACACAAATTCACAAAAAAGTAATCAATCGACTACACAAAGTCGAGATGGAGTTAACAGTGAGCGTAAAAATTCATTATCAAAACACGCATTTCATTACCAGTGCACCTGATATTCGTCACTTACCAGAAGACGAAGGGATCGAAATTGCGTTTGCAGGACGCTCCAATGCTGGTAAATCTAGCGCACTAAACCGCGTTACAAACCAAAAAAGCTTGGCGAAAACCAGTAAAACCCCAGGTCGAACTCAGCTAATTAACCTATTTAAGGTTACCGACGGCTGTCATATTGTCGATTTACCGGGATATGGCTTCGCTCAAGTACCGCTTGAGATGAAGAAAAAATGGCAGAAGTCGCTAGGTGAATACCTACAACGACGTGAAAGCCTAAAAGGTTTAGTGGTATTGATGGATATCCGTCACCCAATGAAGGACCTTGACCAACAAATGATCTACTGGGCTATCGATAGCCGCATCCCAGTACAGGTTTTGTTAACAAAAGCAGACAAACTGAAAAGCGGTGCGCGTAAAGCACAGCTACTGAAAATCCGTAATGATGCGAAATCTTTCGGTGGTGATGTAGCGGTTGATGTCTTCTCTTCAATGAAGGGCATCGGCGTTGACCAACTGCGTGCCAAGATGGATGAGTGGTTTGCACCTGTGTTTGCTGATCAGATCATTGATGAGCTAGCGGACGAAGAGCAAAACGACTCAGAGTAATTCTTCTATCTATAGCTTTATCTATAATTAGAAGTTAAAGCACTTACAGCAAGTGATTTAGCCTTATTAATACCCTTCCTTATATAGGTGGGGTATTTTTTTGCCCAAAAATTAGTGAGTTAAACCTAAGTCTTGAGAATTAAAGACAAGATTAATCAGTTAGAAACGAGAGAAGTGAACCATACTAAAAGACACATCTAAATAAACAGAACAATGAGAAAGGAATACTCATGTGGAAAACACCATTGGCCATCATTGCACTTATGTTGATCTCACTGACAGGGTTTGCCTCTGAAGCAGAACAAGAACAAGTCCCATTAATCAATGTCGATATGACCTTAGACCTAGATGGTATGGAAAGGTACGCAAAAGACGCGAGTGAGTCTCTTGAGGTGATATCGCAATCTTTGCAGGCGATAGTCAACAACCCCAACCTCAGCAATGACCAACAACAAGCCTTGAATCAAACCGTTGAAAGCATCAATCAGCTTGCGAGCTCCACCAAGACATCACTCAATCAACTCCCACAAGTCTTAGACCAATCTCGACTCGCCTTTAAGAAAACCAGTCAATTACTGCTAGATGATATCCAAACTAAAATCATTATTGCGTTGGCAGCCGTTATCACTGTCATTGTTATCGCGTTGACCGCTATCTATCTACTTATCCTAAAACCCATGCAGCAAACCTTGGTGGAAGCGACCAACAATATCTCTTCTATGGCGCAATCTATCCAGATCACGGCCGAAGCTCTGAAATACAGCACAGAGAAACAACAGGAAATCATGGACTACATTGAGCATTCACCCACTCAATATACTGATAAATAAGACGTAAACGATCAATGCATTATGAGTCACTTGTAAAATAAAAGTTATTTTCAAGAATAAAACAATGCACTTAGAGACGGATTAAAATTACCAATTGCTGATTGAATTCCAGATCTAAGGCAATCAAGTGTTTATCACGGAGCTTAGGGAAAGCGTAACAAAAGGCACTAAAAATGGGAGATTTTACGGGGGAATAGTAGGTTGGAGATATTTTTCTTTCGCACAAGAAAAAACGCCCCAGTCAAATACTGACTGGGGCGGCTGAATCAGCCTAATCCAATAACGTGAAACAAAAGGTCTGAAAGATAGAACATCTTACCTCTGTACCCTACAAGATTTAATGTACAACAATTGCTCAGAAATGAAAACCATTTTTGTAGTTTTTTTTCATGAACGTTTTATTAAAACACCCAAAATCTTCTTATGACTTAACTTTATTCGAGACAAAAAAAAGCCAGTGTTTGTGCACTGGCTCATACTAATTTACTCAATAAGGTCAAAAACTGATTAGTGGGCTTGATCCCAGTTGTCACCGTGGCCAGCTTCCGCGACAAGCGGTACTTCTAGCTCTGCGGCGGATTCCATCAATTCTTGTACTTTACTTTCAATTTCGGCTAAAGCTGACTCTTCCACTTCGAAGACCAATTCATCGTGTACTTGCATAAGCAGTTTCACACGACCATCGCCTTCCGCTTGAATCCATTCATCAACCAACAGCATCGCTTTCTTAATGATATCTGCTGCTGTGCCCTGCATTGGCGCGTTGATTGCCGCACGTTCAGCAGCCTTACGACGCATGCCATTTCGAGATTGAATCTCAGGAAGGTGCAGACGACGACCGTAAATGGTTTCAACAAAGCCTTGCTCTGAAGCCGCGCTGCGTGTGTCTTCCATATACTGCATCACACCTGGGTAACGCTCAAAGTAAGTATCCATGTAGTGTTGTGCTTCGCCACGAGGAATACCTAGCTGCTTAGCCAAACCAAAAGCACTCATGCCGTAGATAAGACCAAAGTTAACCGCTTTAGCACGACGACGCTGCTCAGTGGTCACACTCTCAATATCAACACCAATGATCTCAGCAGCCGTTGCCGCGTGGATATCTTTGCCTTGTTGGAATGCTTCCAGCAGCGCTTTGTCACCTGATAGGTGCGCCATGATACGCAATTCAATTTGAGAGTAATCGACCGCTAGAATCTTCCAACCATGTTGTGCAACGAATGCTTGGCGGATACGACGACCTTCTTCATTACGAATTGGGATGTTCTGTAGGTTTGGATCAGTCGAAGACAAACGGCCCGTCGCGGTCACCGCTTGATGATAAGACGTATGAACACGACCAGTCTCAGCGTTGATCATCTTCGGCAGTTTATCTGTGTACGTCGACTTAAGCTTCGCAAGACCACGATACTCAATGATCAACTTAGGTAGCGGGTAATCAAGCGCCAGCTCTTGAAGCACTTCTTCGTTGGTTGAAGGTGCACCTGATGGCGTTTTCTTGATAACTGGCAGACCCATTTTTTCAAACAGGATCGCTTGCAGTTGTTTTGGCGAGTTCATATTGAACTCTTGCTCTGCTATCTCGTAAGCTTTCTGCTCTAGCTCATCCAGACGAACCGCAATCTCTTGCGATTGAGCCCCTAACAACATGTCATCAATGAATACACCTGTGCGTTCAATGCGAGACATCACAGGAATCAGTGGTACTTCGATTTCTTCATAGATGGTTTTTAGCTTTTCATCTTGCTCAATGTTTTCCATCAGGCGGTTATGAAGACGTAATGTCACGTCAGCATCTTCTGCAGCGTATGGAGACGCCTCACCCAGTTCTATCTGGTTGAAAGTAAGCTGTTTCTTACCTTTACCTGCGATTTGCTCAAATGAGATGCAGCTGTGCTGAAGGAAACGCAGCGCTAGGCTGTCCATGTCATGCTTGCCACCTACGCTATTGAAAACGTAAGACGCCAACATGGTGTCATGTTTAATACCCTTCATTTCGATACCGTAGCGCGCTAGCACACTCATATCGTACTTCAGGTTTTGACCCACTTTAGCTTGAGCATCATCTTCAAGAATCGGTTTAAGTTGTTCAAGTACCCAATCACGATCCAGCTGTTGAGGTGCATCTAGGTAATCATGAGCAACCGGTACGTAAGCGGCAACGCCCTCGTCCGTCGCAAATGATAGACCGACCAGGTTCGCCACCATGTAATCAAGGCTGTCTGTCTCAGTATCAAAAGCAAACAATTCAGCTGCTTTAAGCTTTTCTAACCAAACATTGAATGACGCTTCATCTAGAATCGTTTCGTAGTTGCTACGATCAATCGTTACGGCAGACGTATTCATCTCTACAGTAGACGTTGCTGAAGAAGCACTGTTGCGTACCGCACCAGCTCCCGCTGCGGCAGATTTCTCAGCCGCCTCAACCACACCACTGCCACCTTCAAGGAGCTCGTTCAACCAAGATTTGAAGACCAGTTGACCGTATAACTTAATCAGCTCATCGATATTGGGTTGTGCTTTTACCAATGACTCAGGCGTCTCTTCAAGCTCAACATCTAGCTTAATTGTTGCAAGCTCGTAGGACATGTCAGCATTGGCTTTATTATCAGCCAGCTTCTTAGCCATCGTCTTCGAACCGCGGAAACCAAGCGCCGCAATATCATCAAGATTCTGATACAACTTTTCGATACTACCAATGCCTTGTAGTAAAGCCGTCGCTGTCTTGTCACCCACACCCGGAACACCAGGGATGTTATCGACTTTATCGCCCATCAGTGCCAAATAATCGATGATCAGTTCTGGCGGGATACCAAACTTCTCAATCACACCTTCGCGATCCATTACCACGTTGGTCATGGTGTTGATCAGAGTAACGTTGTCATCAACTAACTGCGCCATATCTTTATCACCAGTACTGATAAGTACAGGCATCCCCATCGCAGAAGCTTGAGAAGCAAGCGTACCGATCACATCATCTGCTTCAACGCCAGGAATAGAGATAAGTGGCAAACCCATCGCACGAATCACATTGTGCAATGGTTCTATCTGGCAACGAAGATCGTCAGGCATAGGTGGGCGGTTTGCTTTGTACTCTGGGTACATGTCATCACGGAACGTTTTCCCTTTCGCATCAAAAATAACCGCAATACGATCAGAAGCAAATTGACGCATCATGCTGCGTAGCATGTTAACTACACCATAAACAGCGTTCGTTGGGATATCACCATTGCTCATGGTGCCAGGGTAAGCATGGAACGCGCGATATAGGTAAGAAGAGCCATCGATCAGAATCAATGGATTATCAGGAATACGAGCCATAATATTTGTGAATCCAGTAAGTACAGAAATTATCTGTTAAGAATGCCACGTCTGTTGGTTGGATTCCATGTTGTCGATCTGTATCCGTTCACTCGGTTGTATTCGTTATAATCGATTTGTTGTTATTTTTTGTTCTTAGACGCAAGCGTTCTGTGGATAACTCTGTTTATATTATTTATCCACCCTGTTGAGAAGTAAGGTTAACAAATCAAAAAACACCAGCAATACACTGAAAATAAAGAATAATTTTACAGATCGAACATATGATCAACGATCTTTTTACGATCCTGCATTGTGGAAAAGAATGCTGATGGCGTTTTATTCATAAAAAAACGTGCCACTAAATATGCATATTGTTGAATTGGAGGTATAAAAAAAGCGACACCCGAAGATGTCGCCTAGCAAAAACTGGTAAAGCCATTCAAATTGAATACCACAGCTTTACCTAAAAGCTATAAATTACACTGGAAGCAATGTGAGCAATGTCGTGTCAAAAAGAACTTAGTACAAGTTCGCGAGAATTCTGTTGGGTAACCAAGTTGATACTTGAGTACTTAACATCCTTGTGAACATTTCCTCATTCCCTAAGACAGGGTTAATAATAATGATTCTCATTTAATAGTCAACAACTAAATGATAATAAATCTCATTAAATTCATTTTAAATGATTTATCACCCCGATAAAGCAAATCATTAAGCTGATAATTGCTTCACGAAATGGATTCGATTTTCATTAATCTCTTCTTTTTCTTCCAATTTTTCAATTCGATATCCATTTTTCAATAGTAAACACAGCATCGCAGGAAACTGGTTACGAGATTTTACTTTCAGCTGCTCATAACCCCGCTCTTGTGCCCACTGCTCCTGAACATCTAATTGAGCCTGTGCGACCCCCTTATTTCTTGCAAGCGGTGACACACCACCAAACCAACTATAGAAAGTATTTGAGTTAAGCTCATAACCAATTTTAAAGCCGAGTAACACGTTCGCCTCTTCAGCCACTAAGATCAGGCTCTTTTTCCCTTCAAGCCGAGCTGCCAGTGAAGCGACACTCTCTTTTCTAGCAAATTCAGAGATCTGCTCGACAACAGACACAACCTCTCCCAGTGAACCTTCACGTACTATGACTGACATCTTCTTCCATCCTCATAAGCGAAAGGGCTGACACAATGGCCAACCCTTTTACTGAATATCACTTAAGTTAACGTTAAGTTGTTACTTTTCTTTTAAGTGCTTGGCTGCTTGTGCATTGTCTTCAGCAAGCCACTCTGCAACATCTTTAGCGAAGTAAGTCAGAATGCCATCAGCACCAGCACGCTTAAAGCACAGCAGTGATTCCATAACGGTGTCGCGTTCTTTCAGCCAACCGTTTTGAATTGCTGCTTTGTGCATCGCATACTCACCAGACACTTGATAAGCATACGTTGGTGCTTGAAGTTCATGTTTCACACGACGCACGATGTCTAAGTAAGGCATGCCTGGCTTAACCATCACCATATCCGCACCTTCATTAAGATCCATTGCCACTTCGTGAATCGCTTCATCGCTGTTGGCAGGATCCATCTGGTAGTTCTTCTTATTACCACCTTTCAGGTTCGAAGCACTGCCGACTGCATCACGAAATGGGCCGTAATAACACGATGCGTATTTCGCAGAGTACGCCATAATCTGAGTATGAATATAACCCGCTTCCTCTAACGCTTCGCGGATCTTACCAATACGACCATCCATCATATCCGACGGAGCAACCACATCTGCACCGGCTTCAGCATGCGATAACGCCTGCTGAATCAACACTTCAGTCGTTTCATCATTCATCACGTAACCATCTTCATCGATGATGCCGTCCTGGCCGTGAGTAGTAAATGGGTCCAGTGCAACATCAGTAATCACACCCATATTTGGCACGTGCTCTTTTAATGAACGTACCGCACGCTGCACTAAACCTTCTGAATTATGAGCTTCAGCCGCGCATAAGCTTTTAGCATCTTGGTTCACGACCGGAAACAGAGCAATCGCCGGAACACCCAATTTTGACAGGTAATCCGCTTCTTCAAGCATCAGATCGATCGACAAGCGTTCAACACCCGGCATTGACTCGACAGGCTCGCGGCGGTCTTTACCCATCAGGATAAACATTGGGTAGATGAGGTCATCCACAGACAATTGATTTTCTGCCATTAGGCGACGGCTAAAGTCGTGTTTACGCATACGGCGCATACGGCGACCTGGGAATTGACCTTGAATTGAAACAGACACTAGATTCTCCTTGCCTAGTCTAAGCACCGAAATGCTTAGATATGAAAAGTGCTAAATACAGGCAAAAGCATATCACTGATGGCTCAGGACGCTAGCAGTAAAATATAAAACCCACTCAAAAACAGGGATAAATGGCAAAAAATGACCTTCTCCTCACACTGCCGTATACTCATGACAACTCAGTAAAGACTGCTTTCAGGACAAAATAATGATCGACACCCATGCTCATATTTACGCGAGCGAATTCGATGAAGACCGTGAACAAGTCGTGCAACGCGCACTGGCTCAAGGTATTGATACCATTCTATTGCCGAACATCGATTTAGAATCTATCGAGCCCATGTTAGCGACGGAAGCTCAGTTTCCTGATGTGTGTCGTTCAATGATGGGCTTACACCCTTGTTATGTGGATGCGAATATCGAGCAAACCCTCAAAACCATTCGAGCTTGGTTTGATAAACATGACTTTATCGCCGTGGGTGAGATTGGTATCGACTTGTACTGGGATAAAACCTTCAAGGCTGAACAAGAGATGGCTTTCGTGACTCAACTGCAGTGGGCAAAAGATCTAGACCTACCTGTCGTGATCCACACGCGTGATTCCATTGAAGAGACACTTGCCCTGCTTCGCCAAGAACAAGATGGCAGCTTACGTGGCGTATTCCACTGCTTTGGCAGCAGCTTAGAGGAAGCCCAGGCAATCAACGAGCTAGGCTTTCACTTAGGTTTAGGCGGTGTATCGACCTTTAAGAACTCAGGAATGGACAAAGTGATTCCACATCTTGATATGAATTACGTCATTCTAGAGACAGATTGCCCATACTTGGCACCAACACCGAATCGCGGTAAACGTAATGAGCCAGCCTACACGGAATTGGTAGCAAAACGCATCGCTGAATTGCGCGGGATTAGCCTTGAAGAAGTCGATACCACTACTTCAAAAAATGCTAGCGCTCTATTTAATATATAAGACCTTATTCCACATAACACTTTAGAGCTACTCATTGAAATGCATAGGTGTGTGATTTAATATTGATAATTATAATAGATCAAAATTAAATCGAGCTGATTATGTGTGAACACACTATTCACTTACAACGTCAACATCGAACCCTATGGCATAAAATTTTGGGCATCAAAGAGCTCTATATATGTCAGAACTGTGGCTATCAGTTAAAGGTTCGATAAAATCGACATAATAAAAAAGCGGCCTCGGGCCGCTTTTTATTGTGTGATTTTTGCTGAAGGGCTCTAGCAAATTATGTTCTTACAGCAGAATCAAGACTCAGCTTCTTCCTCTTCATCCGCATCTGGCTTACGCACATAGAAACGTGCGAAGAACAGACCAATCTCAAACAGAATACACATTGGAATCGCCAACAGTGTCTGCGAGATCATATCGGGAGGTGTCAGCATCATACCGACGATAAAAGCACCGACAACAATGTACGGACGCTTTTCAGACAGAGCCTTAGGCGTTGTCGCCCCCGTCCAACATAACAAGATAATCGCTACTGGTACTTCAAAGGCAATACCAAAAGCAAAGAACAGCGCGAGTACAAAATCGAGATAACTTGATATGTCTGTTGCGAACTCTACCTGCCCTAAGGAAATAGCCGTGAAGAAACTAAATACCAATGGGAATACTACGAAGTAAGCAAACGCCACACCACAGTAAAACAGCAAAGAACTTGAAGCCAATAGCGGCATGATCAAGCGTTTTTCATGCTTGTACAAACCCGGAGCAACAAAGGCCCACACCTGATACAAAATAAACGGCACCGCGACAAAAATAGACGCGATTAAGGTTAGTTTTAGCGGTGTAAAAAATGGCGATGCAACATCCGTTGCGATCATCGTCGCCCCTTCAGGCAGACGATCTACCAAAGGTGCTGATACGAATTCATAAATATCATTAGCAAAATAAATTAGCCCGACAAATATCACTAGAACGGCGACAATCGCGCGTAGTAGGCGATTACGTAATTCTAGAAGATGGCTAATTAAAGGCTGTGTCTGCTCAGTCGAAGACATGTCAAACCTCTTAAACAGGAAGATCGAAAAGGAGCCGCGCACCTATCTATCCAGTTGAATTGGTATCCACTTGAATAGTTATCTACTTGAATAGCTATCGATTTAAACATCTAGCGACTCAAGCATCTGGCGACTCCTCCTTGCGAGACTATTCGGCTTTCTTATCTGACGGTGCTGAAGCTTCGCTGTTGACCTGAATGGTTTCAGATTCCACAGTTTCCGTGACACTAGGTTCAGTCTCACTTGGCTTATCAGACTCAGGCTTAGCGTACGGACGTTGAACTTGAGCAGCGGACTGCTTGAGTTCATCGACTGACGCTTTTAGGTCTGGAGATAAATCTTCCATACCCATTTTTTCCGCCTTGCGTAGGTTTTCTTGCAGCTCTTGCACCTTAAGCTCGTGAGAAAGTTCATCTTTCACACTGTTTGCCATGCTTTTCGCTTGTCCAACAAACTTGGAAATACTACGAATCGCCACGGGCAAACGCTCAGGTCCTAAAACCACTAACCCAACGACAGATATTAATACCAGTTCCCAAAAACCGATATCAAACACGATTTACGCCTGCTCTTTGTCTTTCTTTGTTTCAGCAGTTGTTTCAGCGCTAGCTTCTGTCTTCTGCTGTTCAATATTCTTTGGTTCAAAGTCTGCATCTTTCTTATCTGCAGGCTTGTCTTCATCGCTCATCGCTTTTTTGAAGCCTTTCACCGCTGAACCTAAGTCACCACCCATACCGCGCAGTTTCTTTGTTCCGAAAAGTAAAATTACAATTACAGCAATGATTAGAAGTTGCCAAATACTGATACCACCCATTGTCATTGTCCTCGGGTCTGTCTACACATAAAAAATATTAAGAGAGTCTACTGTCTAACGACGGTAAGCTCGCCAACTAAGCAACCAAAATGTGACACCTGCGATGCCACAGCCCATAGATAGCTGCTCATAAGGGCTTGAAACTAATATTGCGGAGCATACGACTAAAGTGGCTCCAACGCCAAACAAAAACTTTCCAGTTGCTTGCTGACGCTTACTATCTCGGTAACCTTGATAAAGCTGATCCATTCTGTGGTTCATCGCTTTACCTTGGCGTAAGCTGTCATAAAGCAGCTCTGGCAGCTCTGGCAGTTTTTCTGCCCAGAATGGCGCGCGCTCTTTTACTGCGTTGATCACAGCTTGCGGCCCTACCTGATTCATCATCCAGGTTTCAAGGAAAGGCTTGGCGGTTGCCCACAGATCAAGCTGCGGGTACAACTGGCGACCTAGGCCTTCCACATACAACAAGGTCTTCTGCAGAAGCACCAACTGAGGCTGAACCTCCATGTTGAAACGTCTTGCTGTATTAAATAAGTTTAGCAACACATGGCCAAATGAGATCTCGCCAAGTGGTTTTGCAAAAATTGGCTCACACACCATGCGAATCGCGAACTCAAAGTCGTTGACGTTGGTGTCGTGTGGCACCCACCCCGAATCCACGTGCAGCTCAGCGACTTTACGATAATCTCGGTTGAAGAAAGCCAGCAGATTCTCTGCTAAATAGCGCTTATCTTCACTGTTGAGTGTGCCGACAATGCCACAATCCAAACCAATCCACTGAGGGTTATCTGGATTTTCAGGGTTAACGAATACGTTGCCTGGGTGCATGTCTGCATGAAAAAAGCTGTCTCGGAATACTTGGGTAAAGAAGACCGTCACGCCACGTTCCGCGAGCAATTTCATGTTGGTGCCGTTGGCGTTTAGCGTTTCAATATCTGAAACCTGAATACCATAGATTCGCTCTGACACCATCAAGGTTTCACTGCTTAAATCAGGGATAACCTCTGGAACATACAGCTCTTCACTGCCTTCAAAATTACGTCGAAGTTGAATCGCATTGGCCGCCTCGCGGCGCAGGTCTAGTTCATCAAGTAAGGTTTTCTCGTACTCATGAACGACTTCAACCGGTTTCAAACGACGTGCTTCAGGAAGCGACTTAGCGACTATACGCGCCATTCGGTGCATCAGTTTTAGATCTGCGTCAATCACCGGGCGAATATCAGGTCGAATTACCTTGAGAACAATCTCACGACCGCTCTTTTTAAGCTTTGCGGTATGCACCTGAGCGATAGAAGCAGAAGCCAGAGGCTCGATATCAAAGTCGGTAAACCAGTTATCTAAACTGCCACCGAGCGCCTTTTCCATATCTTGTTTAGCCAATTGACCATCGAATGGCGCAACTTGGTCTTGCAACAGTGCCAGTTGATCGGCGATATGAGGAGGGAACAAATCGCGACGCGTCGACATCATCTGTCCGAACTTGATCCACACAGGCCCAAGCTCTTGCAGCGCGAGACGTAAGCGATGACCCAACTCTTTATCTTGATGCTTGTTCTTAAGCCAAAACAGCGACTTTCGCGCCAGCAAAGGGGCTTTGGTCAATTGGTGCTCTGGCATCAACTCATCAAGGCCATATTCCAACTGTACCTTGATAATATGATAAAGACGTTTCAGTTCTGTTGGGGTCATGCTTTCTCCAACAGAGCGTTCAACTTAGCTTCAAGACGTGCTGCAGAGCTTTTCACGTCATCAACCTGATCGCAAAAGTGCGCGACTTCTAATGGCGCTGGTGCGATCTTCCACTCTTCAGTCAGAACTTGAGCAACATGGCTTTGATGTTTGGTGGCTTGCTTTGCCACAAAACCACCGACGTTTTTAACGCCTTGGACCAAGGTATGAGCAACCACATCACCCGTTACGCGCGATAACCACTCTTCCAAGTCAGGCTTGCAGTCTGTCATCAGTTGAGCGAATTTCTGAGCCAGTTGAATGTCACCCTCTAAGATCAGCTTATCTTGCTTGATCAGCTTGGTGATGTTCGATTGCTCACGCAGTTCCGGTAACACCGATAAATTCAAAGATAGGTAGCAATCAGGCTGCCCTTCGTATTCCGACAACACATCAATTTGTTGGCTGAAAACGAAAGTGAGTGTTTTATTCAACTCTTTCAAATTAACTTGAATGATCTGCCCCTTTAAACGAGACAAACGACGAACCAAAGCTGGATCATCGTTCACGAAAGTATTTAAAGAGGTTTCAATAACCGCGGTGACCAATGGATCAAATGGCATGACTGTCCTTACCTTTGAAAACGGATAAGCCTTAACCTATCCGTTCTGTCTTTATTCTTATTGTTTAGCACGCTCAACGAGCCTGCTACCAAGTTCGACTAGAACTTGTAACCGCGGTGCAGCGCAACAATGCCGCCCGTTAGGTTGAAATATTTAGTATTCTCGAAACCCGCTTCCTGCATCATGCCTTCCAAAGTCTCTTGGTTAGGGTGCATGCGGATAGATTCTGCAAGGTAACGGTAGCTGTCTGCATCGTTAGCAATCAGCTCACCCATTTTTGGCAATAGGTGGAAAGAGTATGCGTCGTAAACCTTTGATAGTGGCTCAAGCACTGGCTTAGAAAACTCAAGAACCAACAGACGACCACCCGGCTTAAGCACGCGGTACATTGAACGCAGCGCTTGGTCTTTATCGGTTACATTACGCAGACAGAAGCTGATGGTAATGCAATCGAAGTAGTTATCCGGGAAAGGCAACTCTTCAGCGTTCGCTTGTACATAGTGTACGTTGCCAACAATGCCGCTATCACGCAGCTTATCACGGCCAACATTC
This sequence comes from Vibrio sp. 1F263, assembly GCF_041439035.1. NCBI lineage: Bacteria > Pseudomonadati > Pseudomonadota > Gammaproteobacteria > Vibrionales > Vibrionaceae > Vibrio > Vibrio sp. 1F263. The sequence goes on from NZ_JBGONI010000010.1 coordinate 112,391, forward strand.
AGCATTGAGTTGTTGATATCAGCAAGAACCACGTGGCCTTTTTCACCAACGATACGCGAGAATTTCGCAGTAAGGTCACCAGTACCACCACCAAGATCGAGGATACGTTGACCAGGGCGCACGCCACTGCAATCAATCGTGAATCGCTTCCACAAGCGGTGAACACCACCCGACATTAAGTCATTCATGATGTCGTATTTAGCGGCTACAGAGTGAAATACCTCTGCTACTTTCGCGACTTTTTGGTCTTTCGCGACTGTTTCGAAACCAAAGTGTGTGGTTTCTGACTCTACTGCTGAATTTGTCTGCACGCTTGTGTCCATAATGCTGTTATCTACCATGGTAAGTTCTCATCGACAGTACACTCTCTCTTTAGAGGCGCTGCGGCCGATTAGTTTACTTTATCCTCAGCAGGTTGTCTTTCTACTAAGGAGGCATTTTCTGAAAAAGCCTCATTTTGCGCCATTTCAGCCAAACCAATCGAGATCGGTTTCTTCACTTCAACACCCAATTGCTTGAAGCTTTCGGCCTGACGAATCACGTTGCCTCGCCCTGTCACTAGCTTATTCATCGCCCCTTGATAACTTTGGTTGGCTCTATCAAGTGAGCTGCCAAGGCCTTCCATATCATCAACAAACAGGCGCAGCTTGTCGTAAAGCTTGCTCGCACGTTCCGCGATAACTTGTGCATTTTGGTTCTGTCTGTCGTTGCGCCAAAGATTATCAATGGTACGCAGTGCCACCAGCAGGGTGGTTGGGCTGACCAAGATGATGTTTTGCTCCATCGCATCTTTCACCAAGCTAGGATCAGCCTGAATCGCCACTTGGAATGCTGGCTCAACCGGGATAAACATCAACACGTAATCCAGGCTCTGTATGCCTTTGAGCTGATGATAATCTTTCTGGCTCAAGCCTTTAATATGCGCTCGCAATGAAGCCAAATGATCACGCAATGCGGCATCACGCTGTTGATCGGTTTCGGCATTGAAGTAACGCTCAAACGCGACCAATGCCATTTTAGAATCCACCACTACTTGCTTATCTTGTGGCAAATGGACAATCACATCCGGCTGATAGCGCTTACCTGCATCGTTCTGTAGGTTCACTTGCGTTTGGTATTCGTGACCTTCGCGCAGCCCTGATTCAGCAAGCACGCGAGCCAGTACCACTTCACCCCAGTTACCTTGTTGTTTGTTATCGCCCTTTAGTGCTTGAGTCAGGTTAACCGCTTCACGCGTCATGCTTTCATTAAGGCGCTGCAGGTTTTTCAGCTCATGCACTAAGGTATGGCGCTCTTTGGCTTCTTGGCTAAAGCTATCGTTAACCTGCTTCTTAAAGCCTTCCAACTGCTCTCTTAGTGGAGACAACAAACCTTCTAGGCTCTGCTTGTTCTGCTGATCTACCTTGGCGGTTTTACTCTCAAAAAGTTGGTTCGCTAACAATTCAAACTGCTGCTTAAGTCGAGATTCAGCTTGTTCTAGCAACTGCAGCTTTTCGCTATTGGCGAGGTTTTCTTGATCATGCCTTGCTTCTTGTTCGCGCAGCTCGGCTTCTAATTCAGACTTATGATCCTTAAGCACATTGATCTCATCAGCGTACTGCTGGCGCTCTTGCTTTACTGCCTCAAAGTAGCGCAGCTTTTCCATCGCAGCCATCACCTTACCGTGTGCTTGCTTGAGCTCGAATGCCGCTTTGTCTCGGTCATCATCTAACTCATTGAGTTCTTGTTGCGCCTCTGCGAGTGATGATTTGAGCTGAGCTTGCTGAGATTCATGCAACAAACGATCGGACTCTAGTTGCTGCTCGAGCAATCGCTGCTGAAAAGAGAGCTTCTGTTTAATCCACCAACCCACGACGCCACCGCTGACGAGCGCGCCAGAAATTGCAGCAATAAGCGTTGCCTGATGTTCGATAATCCATTGCATGATAATGATTTAGCCTAATTGGAAATAACTCATTAAATGGTATTTTGATACTGGATAAATGTCCAGTTTGCCGTGTTAAAATTCGACAGATAGACTAGGCGCTCCGTATTCTGTCCCATCAAATTAGAATGAGTTGCCATGAACGAACGTCGTGCCTTAGGCTTTGGCCTTTCCGCAGTACTGCTGTGGTCAACGGTCGCTACTGCTTTTAAGCTGACCCTTGCTGAGTTTTCACCTATTCAAATGCTGACTATCGCTAGCATTGTGTCGTCGATTGCGCTGATCGCAGTCTGCGCGTTTCAAGGTAAGCTTTCTCAGCTGAGTACCACGTTTCTTTCAAACCCTTGGTATTACTTACTGCTCGGCTTGGTCAACCCATTGGCCTATTACCTGATTCTATTCAAAGCATACGACCTGCTTCCCGCTTCACAAGCTCAAGCCATCAACTACAGCTGGGCGATCACGCTGACTCTAATGGCAGCGGTTTTTCTGGGACAAAAGATTCGTAAACAAGATTGGATTGCGTGTACCTTCAGCTATGCGGGTGTGGTAGTTATTGCGACCAAAGGCGACGTGTTAGGCATGCAGTTCGATAGCCCACTCGGTGTGGCGCTAGCGCTGCTTTCAACTTTGCTTTGGGCGGGATACTGGATTCTCAACACCAAAAACAAGGCTGATCCCGTGGTGGGTGTACTGCTTGGGTTCTTAGTGGCATTGCCCTTCGCGATCGGTTTAACCATTTACGAAGGCGAGAGTTTTAGCCAAATCACAGCGAAAGGTTGGATGGCTGTGACTTATGTTGGCCTGTTCGAGATGGGCATTACCTTTGTCTTGTGGCTATCAGCACTCAAGCTAACCAACAATACGGCACGTATCAGCAACCTAATTTTTGCCTCACCGTTTATTTCGCTAATGCTACTTTCAACCATCATTGGCGAAGAGATTCACCCAGCGACACTGTTTGGCTTACTGCTAATCATTGCTGGTTTGGTGATTCAACAGATCAAGTTTTCAAAGAAAAACCCTACGTAAATAAGAGCTAAAAGACTCGATTGAGCACGAAAAGCTATCGATATAGTCTAATTTTCTCAATTAGATGTTAGATACAAAAATGGCGAGTCATATGACTCGCCATTTTTCTGTAAGATAACATTAAGTTGTAAGTCTCAATGTTCGATATTCAACCGTTGTTTTTCATATCAAATTTGGACTTAAATATCATGAAAAACAAGATCATAAATATAAAATCATTTACGCCATAAATTGTGTAAAACACGCCAGCCATCGTATCCGCTTCATATACTGGTGATAGCGTATTATTGGAAAGCCAATTCACCCAAACAACCACATAAACCAACTTTTCAATAAAGAAAGCACCAGCAAGATATTTGATGTTCGCATTGATTGTTGCAGCCCCAAGGTACGCTAGACCCCAAACGACGATCATAATCAATCCAAAGTTCGACATTACAACGGGATCGGCTTCGTTAATGGCACTATTCGTAAAAAAGCGTGAAAACAGTAAAACAGCACCAACATTCATCGCTCCTGCTGCCAATAGAATGCTTTTTACTTTTGTCTGATTCATTGCAAACCCCTCATTTAAATAATTAAAACATCAATCACTTATAATCTTTATCATTTGTGACGAAGTCATTCTTTCTACTGACTGAAAATGTTCTAAATGAATAAGCTTAGCCAGTGCTATCGCCAGTATGCTATACGCTTTGGCCTGCAACCCACCCAGACGACCACGTCCATTGGAAGTTATAGCCCCCTAACCAACCCGTTACGTCCATTACTTCACCGATGAAATAGAGGCCAGACACACTCTTACACTCCATGGTTTTCGAAGATAGGTGATCAGTATCCACTCCGCCTAGAGTCACTTCGGCAGTTCGATAACCTTCCGTGCCATTTGGTGCAATTTTCCAGTTCTCTAGGTGCTCAACGATGCCACTAAGCTGCTTTTCGTTGAACTGTTTAAGCGGCTTGTCTTCAAGCTCTTTACGATCAATCAGCACTTCCACAAAACGCTTTGGTAGTGCTTTCGCCAAGGTATTTTTCAGGCTCTGATTTGGGTGTTTCTCGCGAGAATTTTCAAGCAGCTCAGCAACGTCTACTTCAGGTACTAGGTTGATAGAAACCGATTGACCCGCTTTCCAGAATGAAGAGATTTGTAGTACCGAAGGACCAGATAAGCCGCGGTGCGTAAACAGCAACGCTTCTTTAAATAAAGTGCCATCTTGCGCTGTGATCTCAGCAGGAATAGCGATACCAGAAAGCTCAGCGAAAGCTTCTTTGTCTTCTTTATGCAGAGTGAATGGCACTAAACCTGCAGTAGTTGGCATTACAGACAAACCAAACTGCTCGGCAATCTTATAGCCAAATGGCGTTGCGCCTAGCTTAGGCATAGATAAACCGCCTGTCGCCACAACTAGCGAGTCACACTCAACTTCGTCAGTATTGAGGTGCATCTTGAAGCCAGAATCAGTTTTTTCGATAGAGTGAACATCACAACGGTAACGCTGTTCAACTTTCGCCTGCTTACACTCGTCAAGCAGCATGCTCACGATGTCTTTTGCTGTGTGGTCATTCACACAGAACAACTGGCCGTGATCGCGCTCTTCGAACTCAATGCCGTACTTGCTCACCATCGAGATAAAATCCCAGTTGGTGTATTGAGATAAAGCTGACTTCACGAAATGAGGGTTGTTACACAGGAAGTTGTTGGCTGAAACATCATAGTTAGTGAAGTTACAACGGCCGCCACCTGAGATTAAAATTTTTCTGCCTGGTTTCTTTGCATGATCAACCACCAGCACTCGTCGGCCGCGTTTGCCCGCTTCCGCAGCACACATTAAGCCCGCGGCACCCGCACCAATTACGATTACATCAAATTTTTCACTCATGTGGTTCTGCTTTTCTTCACTTGTGCAGCCCGAGTACGCCCTGTTCTCGAAATGCCATCAATAAAAAAGGATGTGCATAAACAGCACATCCTTACTAATTGCTCGCTATTTTAGCGGCAATTTTAAACTTTGCAATTGATGTTCAATTGTACAATTTGCAGACAGCAGCAAGCCACTGTTTGGCTTGGCGAACCAACAACCGAAGCTTTACACCAAAAATCTAAGCTCTACTTCAATCGTACTAAATGACTTAGACGATGAAAGAAGACAGCAAGGTTACACCTAACAGAGCAGAAGAGAGTATGAATAACTGCCTTACACGATCGCACTTCGACGTAAAAACTTCGTCGTGATGGTGGTGATACTCTTTGCTTTTGATGTAACTAAACAGGCGAACCTGTTTGGTCATATTGCCATGGGTTGTGAAAAAACCGCCTCCATCTACTTGTTGATATAGTAGAGGGTGTGCTTCTCGCATAATATAAATGAGTGTTCTTAGCGCAGTAAAGTAACGCGCCCAGTTCACACAAGTCACAACCATTAGTGCAAATAGAATAGTGTCGCCGCTGATCATCCTTTCCTCCTTACATCTTCATAAGAAAACTCAAAAGAAAAAGATAATCAGTGTCTTTCTCGTACTACCTAAACGGCAGGAGCTTCCATAATTGAAGATGAACCATCTTTTGCCAATTGCGCTAGGTCTTTATCAATAAAGAACAGTGCTTTACCGTCTTCACCAACAAGCTCTAGCTTATCCAATACACCTTTAAACAACTTCTCTTCTTCGTGTTGCTCTGCAACGTACCATTGCAGGAAGTTAAAGGTTGAGTAATCTTGTGTGCTGAAAGCAACGTGAGCCAGTTTGTTGATCTTTTGAGTAATCATTTGCTCATGTTCGTAAGTTTCACGGAACACAGCCCCAAGGCTATCAAATTCATGTTTTGGCGCTTCAATCGCACCTAAAATTGGCATTGCACCTGTCTCACTTACGTAAGTAAAAAGACGCTGCATGTGTTCCATTTCTTCGACTGCATGAACACGCAGAAACTCTGCTGCACCTTCAAATCCTTTGTCTTCACACCAAGCACTCATTTGTAAGTATAGGTTGGATGAGAAAAATTCTAGATTAATTTGATCGTTCAGTTGCTCTACCATAGTTTTTGATAGCATTTAAGACTCCTAATTACATCTTCAGTTTTCTCTACTATATCACTATTTTATGAATATCTCGCAGGCCATTAGTTAACCAATATTTCGAGCAAACATTACGCAAGACAGTGGATATGAGATCACTTCAGCAAAAAAAGGCATTGCATAGTGCTAGTCTTTAGTTAGGCAATGAATAGAAGAGGTAGCGATATGAGTTACAAACATATTTTGGTCGCAGTCGATTTATCAGATGACAGCAAATTACTTGTGGATAAAGCGGTAGCATTGGCTAAGCCATTGGAAGCCAAAGTCTCTTTTATCCATATCGATATTAATTATGCAGAGCTCTATACCGGCCTTATTGATATCAACATGGCAGAAACCCAACACAACGCGATGGAAGCATCTCGAGTTCAGCTACAAAATTTTGCAGAACACGCTCAATACCCTATCACCCACACCTTAGTGGGCAGCGGCGACCTGAGTCATGAACTGTGTGACACCATCAATGAATTCAATGTTGATTTAGTGGTTTGTGGGCACCATCAAGACTTCTGGAGCAAACTGCTCTCTTCAACACGACAACTGATCAATGCCTCGCCGGTTGATATGCTGGTCGTGCCTCTAAGAGATTCAGAAGACTAATGAATTAAGGTTAGGTAACATACAGCTCATATCTTATTAACGAAGTTTTTATATGAGCTATTTAGCTAGTGTTACCCTCTTATGGGCCTTCTCTTTTAGCCTGATCGGCGTTTACCTTGCTGGTCAGGTTGATTCTTGGTTCTCTGTATTAATGCGTGTTGCCCTTGCTGGCATTGTATTTCTTCCTTTCCTGAAGTTTCGAGGTATCTCGCGTAAGCTGATCGCTAAGTTGATGACGATTGGTGGTATCCAGCTTGGGCTGATGTACTGCTTCTATTACCAATCTTTCTTGCTGCTATCCGTTCCTGAAGTCCTTCTGTTTACCGTTTTTACCCCAATTTACGTCACACTTATTTATGACTTCCTCAAAGGACAATTCTCTCCGTGGTATTTAGTGACAGCGGCGATTGCTGTATTGGGCGCTGTATTCATTAAATTCGCGGGTATCAACGAAAACTTTTTAGTCGGTTTCCTCGTAGTCCAAGGTGCAAACCTGTGCTTTGCTATCGGCCAAGTTGCTTACAAAGTAGTGATGGAGAAGGAATCGACAGAGTTACCTCAGCGCACAGTATTTGGTTACTTCTATTTGGGTGCGTTATGCGTCGCTTCGGTTGCTTTCATACTCTTAGGTAACCCTGAGAAGTTGCCAACGACCACGCTTCAATGGGGCATCCTGATTTACCTTGGCTTGATTGCTTCGGGGCTAGGTTACTTTATGTGGAATAAAGGTGCATGCATGGTGAATGCTGGGGCACTGGCTGTAATGAACAACGCCTTAGTTCCAGCCGGCCTTGTAGTGAACATCCTGATTTGGAACAGAGACGTCGACTTGGTTCGATTGGCCATTGGCGGCGCGGTTATCTTGTTCTCTCTGTTCGTCAACGAGACATGGGTGAAAAAGCGTGTGCGAGATCCACAAGCAACGCCTAACCGCTTTCACTGAGCTTAGTTAACTAAACTAAACTAAGCTAAATGAACAGAGCTAAATGAATTGGCTCGGATAACCCCAAAAAGCAAAAGAGCGACCTTAGGTCGCTCTTTTTAAATCATCGTTGTAGCAATAAGTTATCCGTACCAGTTTCAGTGAATGTGACTATGGCTCACTACCTGAGTCTTGGTTTCAGTGAAAGCGACGTCATCAAGTTGTAGGTTGATACGTTCAAGGTGACTTTCCAGTTTTTGACTTTTCTTAAACAGCTTTTGCTGCTTCTTAATCATCTTCGCGAGTTTTTTGTTGTACTTCTCTTGTTTTTTGGCCGCTTTCTTCGCTCGCTTGAGATCGGCTTTTTCATCACAACTCGCATTAGCGATTCGTTTTTTCAGTTTGGCTTTTTTCTGTGATGCTTTTTTATCTACAACATCAGCGGCAATATCAGCAACGGCTGGATCGAACATTTGAACAACAGGTTCAAGGGTCTCGTTGATTTCAGCAAGTGATAGCTCGGGTGCAGGTAATGTTTCCGCTAGTAGGCCGCATGCGGCTTTTTCTTCAACGGGTTTATTTTGACAGCCAAGAGGTGGAATTGCGGTTGGTTTGCATAGGTTCGCTTGATCCGCCGAAGAACGCGCACAAGAACGACACACAAATTTAGGTTCAGTAACCAAGCTGTGGATCTCTCCTAGGTGTTCAGTGATATCTCGACGGTTTAACTTACAAAAGCGTTTAGCCATGCTACAACTCCAGCTAAGAATAATAATGATTCTTAGTTAGATATACATCCGTAACGCGACTATCGCAAGTGTTAAATGGTGATTTATCGTATTTATGACGGGAAATTTTCTTAGTGTGTATCTAAGTTATTGATGCTTCAATTAAGTCATTGATGCTTTCACATACACATCAAAACGGTTCTTTTTAGTTTCGATTGCCATGCTCGGTTTTTGCTCGTCTAACCATGCTGCGTAATCCGGTCTTTTGACCACAACGCGCTTCGTTGCCAACTTCATCGCAGGCTCAAACAAGCCATCGGCATCCAGATCGGCGCCAACCAAAGATTGGAATACTCGCATCTCTTTCTTAACCAAAGCCGACTTCTTCTTGTTCTCTGGATGTGGGTACATAGGATCGAGGTACACCACATCAGGCTGTTCGAAGTTAGGGTCGTTGCTAAGTTTATCCAGCGCGTCGTGACTTGAAGCGTGAATCAACTTCATACGTTCGCTAACCCAACCGCCGATATCTGGGTCTTTTTGTGCTCTCTGCAGGCCGTCATCCAATAATGCAGCCACAACTGGATGTCGCTCTACCATCTGCACTTTACAGCCCAACGAAGCCAATACAAATGCGTCACGCCCTAAGCCTGCTGTACCATCAAGAATAGTTGGCGTTGCGCCTTTGTTTAGACCTGCCGCCTTAGCAATTGCCTGACCTTTACCACCACCAAACTTACGTCTGTGACCGACTGCGCCTCCGACTAAATCAACAAAAATAGCGCCAAGCTTAGGTTCATCGACTTTACGTAGCTCAAGTCGCTCGCGAGTCAGTACCAAAGCAAACTCGCTACTTTCATCATGAGATAAATTCCAACGGGTCGCTAAGTCATTTAAATGATCGATTTGGGTAGCATCTTCGCAAATCAGTTGTAATTGCAAGGTCGTCTCCAACAGACAGTGGTATTCAAAATAAAAGAGGCAACCAGTTTACCTGATTGCCTCCACAATACATATTAGCGGTGAAAAGTATTCACAGCTCGGTCGGCTTACCTAAACCAATTACTCTATCTCTCGTTCTTGCCTTAACTCTTCAACAAGCTCGGCCAGTGGCTTCGGTCGGCCAATAACATAGCCCTGAGCGTAGTTAACACCGAGTTCAATCAACTTATCGAGAACCTGAGTATTTTCAACAAACTCAGCTACCGTGTGCTTGCCCATCTGCTTCGCTAAATCATTGATCGAACGAACCATCACATAGTCCATCTCGTTAACATCAATATCACGCACAAACAGGCCATCAATTTTCACAATATCAACAGGTAATGCCTTCAGATATCCGAATGACGACAAGCCTGAACCAAAATCATCCAGAGCAATCAAACAGCCGAGCTCTTTAATTCGAGTAAAGAAGTTGATTGCCTGCTTCATATTACTCATGGCGGCCGTTTCAGTGATCTCTAAACAAATCTTATGGCAAGGCACTGATGAGTTCGCCAAACTTTCAATCAAGAATTCAACAAACTCTCGGTTACCCATCGAGTGACCAGAAAGGTTTATCGAACACATCCCTAAATCATCAACGAGATGTGGGCGTTGCTCCAACCAATTCAACGTCTGACTGACGACTTGGCGATCAATCAAATGCGCGATGTTATAGCGCTCGGAAGCTGGCATGAAGATCCCCGGTGAAATGTACTCACCTTGGACGTTCTTGATCCGCACCAGTATCTCAAAGTGCATTTTGTTGCTATTTTCCTCTAGGCCAAGAATACGTTGGGCAAATAACTCCAAGCGATCATTGGCTAAGGCTTCGTGTACCAAGTTAACGCATTCCATTTCTAAATGGCGACGGCGCAGATCTTCATCATCTAGATGATAAAGGTGATAACGATTTCGCCCTTCCTCTTTAGCGGCATGGCAAGCGGCATCCGCCTGTGCATGCACCATTTGTGATGAAGCGGCAGTATGGTCAATCAATCGAATTCCGATAGAACAAGTAAGATTGAGGTGAATATCACCCCATAAGAATGGATTCTCACTCATCATCGATATAATACTGTGACAGACATTGACAGCATCTCGCTCAGTACAGTCTTTGATTAATACCGCAAACTCATCTCCCCCCATCCGAGCTAACACAGCATTGTAAGGAAGCACATCTTCTATCAGATTAGCGCTAAATAAGATCGCGGCATCACCCGCTTCATGCCCAGCAGTATCGTTCAATACTTTCAATTGGTCCAAATCTAAGAACAACATCGCATGAGTTCTCATATGACTCTCGACCTCTTTCAGCGCCTTTTGTAGCTCTTGCTCAAAGTGGTTGCGGTTGAAAGTGTCTGTAAGCAGGTCATAACGCGCTTGGTATTCTAACTTTTCAGAAAGTTCGCGGGTTTCAGTAATATCCTCTCCCACAATCAACAGCTGACCCGAGTCGACCAATGGACGAATATTTTCACGAATCCAGATCGTTCTACCGTCCGCATGACGATACTCGATATCACGACGCCACACGCCGCGAATTTTGTGCTGTGGTTGCAACAAGATATGACGAGGAATCATCGCGTTCTCATCCACATAAAATTCTCTAGGGCGATGCCCCAAAAGCAGATCAAGTGGATAACCTAGTAATTCTTCAGCAAACTGGTTCACTTGCTGAATGCGATTATTGACATCCAGTGTAATCATCATCACCGGCTGCTTGTCGTAATACAGTTTGAGATTCGCTTCACGTTGGAATAATTTGTTCTCAGCAAGCTTTCGTGAGGTAACATCACGAGCTTCAAATAAGAACTGAATGGTGTCCTCTTCACTGCTCGGCATCGGCTTTAAAGAGATATCTAGCACCATTCCACCACGATCACGGCACCATACCTCCGCCTCAAATCGTAGGGTTGGATAATCATCCCTTTCTGCAAAATACTCCTTCAGCGCTTCGCCAGCGGCATCCTCCCAATATTCTTGGAGAGGTGTTCCTAATTTATAACCTTGATTATAAAGAAGCTCATGCAGCTTACTGTTGCTCGACAGCAGTACACCGCCTTTATCAAGAATACCCATGTACTGTAGACTTTGATCGAATATCGACTCCAGTAATAGCTGGCTTTGTCGGCTAGCACGCTCACTTTTCTTGAGGCGGTTGAGGTAGTAAACCAAGGTCGCAATAACACACGACATAACCAGAAACAGCAAACCTATTGTTCGAATTTCATCGTGATAACGCACCAAGAATGACTGAGGCTTATTGAGAAAAGTAATTGAAGCTTCATTCTCAGTTCCCAGCCCCCAGCGTGACATCTGTTGGTAGTCGAGTTTAATTTCCGATGCGCCAGGTGCGACTAAAGGCAGAGGTTCATTTGGGTTTGCTAATACCTTTAGTAAAACACGTCCCGTATCTCGACCTTGCGTTTCACCACTTTGAATAACACCGCCTATCGCCCCAAAACCCAACCCCAAATCGTGCACCATATACAGTGGCATTTGGGTTTTAATGTTCAATTGTCGCCAGTCTTCAACGCTACTCACGTTACCTTTAGCATCGCGATAATATGCCCAAAAGAGTAAGCTCTGATCTAGATCGGTTCGCTGAGAAAACGCAATTAACTCTTGGTAAGAGTCAGGCACATAGTGCTCCAGCAAATCGGAAAAGTTGGGGTGAGCCTCAATAGAACGATCAATTTGTGAGCGGATAGCCTCACCTGTTACTGAATGGTCAGTAACAATGTATATCTTCTTTACGTTTGTTTGAAGGCGCTTAATTAGCTCAATATTACCCAATAAATCAATATCTTCAGTAATGCCCGTCGCGTTCAAACCTTCAATCATTTCAGGGGAGAAATTGTTGATGCCACCAAAGATTACTGGCGTATCTTTGAGATCGGGCGCAAGGCGCTTCATTAAATTAAGGGCGTTATTGTCACTGACCACAACCGCAGCAAATTCTTCATGCATCAACTTGGTGTGATAAAGCTGATAAACGCGCTCTAAGTATTCTGGGTTTTGAGTTCGTTTACTATCCAAATAAACAACTCGATACGATAGTCGATCACGGTCCAGTTCTTCTGATAATCCTTTGTGGAAATCATCAGTCCAGAAAAAACCCTGATGATAAGAGTGAATAACCAACACATCTTTTGTTTGAGCTGAAACAAAAGCACTCCAACACATAACAATCAAAAACAACGAAAATCGCACTGAATTCACCCTAACACTATAGTTGCTGCTAATATTATCACCCTTGGCTATGATGTGTACTAAAGCCGGTATATTTTTTATTCACCCTAAGGATTATGCATGTCCACAACTACAGCTCGTCTGGATGATCTAGACCGTGCCATTCTCAAAACCTTAATGGAAGATGCGCGCACGCCTTATGCTGAAATGGCAAAGAAATTCGATGTCAGCCCTGCGACGATTCACGTTCGTATCGAAAAGATGAGATCGGCCGACATTATTGAGCGAACCGAGGTTGTGGTAAACACCAAGAAGCTTGGTTACGACGTGTGTTGTTTTATTGGTATCAACCTTAACGCAGCTCGCGACTACCACTCAGCCATTGCAAAACTGAATGCCTTAGATGAAGTGGTTGAGGCTTACTACACCACTGGCGCCTACAACATTTTCGTAAAGCTGATGTGTAAATCGATCGAAGAGTTGCAGTTCGTACTGATCGATAAATTGCAGGCGATTGACGAGGTTCAATCGACTGAGACACTGATTTCATTGCAGAACCCTATCAACCGCAATGTAAATCCATAATCGTTTGATAAATCGATACAAAAAGAGCCTCACAAGGAGGCTCTTTTCACATTCTGACTAGCACAATATTAAGCGCTGATACCCGCATGACGCAGCATCGCGTCGATTTGAGGCTCACGACCACGGAAGCGTTTGAACAGCTCCATTGGCTCTTCACTACCACCCATTTCAAGGATGTTGTTCAGGAAGCGATTACCCGTTTCAGTGTTGAAGATACCCTCCTCTTCAAATGCTGAGAACGCATCTGCCGATAACACTTCTGCCCACAGGTAGCTGTAGTAACCCGCGCTGTAGCCACCAGCAAAGATATGCCCAAAGCTGTGTGAGAAGCGGTTCCAATCAAGGCTTGGCAATACAGAAACCTTAGACTTAACGTCGGCTAACGTTTCTAGTACGCGAGCACCGACTTCTGGATCGTATTCTGTGTGCAGTGTGAAATCGAACAGGCCAAGCTCTAGCTGACGCAGGATAAACATCGCAGATTGGAAGTTTTTCGCCGCTAGCATCTTCTCTAGCATCTCTTTTGGTAAGGCTTCACCCGTTTCGAAGTGACCAGAGATAAATGACAGCGCTTCCTCTTCCCAACACCAGTTTTCTAGGAACTGACTTGGTAACTCAACCGCATCCCAAGGCACACCGTTAATACCCGCAACTGCGCCCGCTTCAACTTGCGTTAGCATGTGGTGGATACCGTGGCCAAATTCATGGAATAAGGTCACCACTTCATCGTGAGTAAACAGTGCTGGCTTATCACCAACTGGCTTGTTGAAGTTACACGTTAGGTAAGCAACTGGCGTTTGCAGCTCGCCAGATTCAGTAATACGACGACCACGACAGTCATCCATCCAAGCACCACCACGTTTGTGTTCACGTGCGTATAGATCTAGATAAAAGCTACCGCGCAATGTGCCTGTCGCATCAACGATGTCAAAGAAGCGCACTGAATCATGCCATGTATCCACACCTTCACGCTCAGTCACAGACATACCAAACACACGGTTTAGTACTTCGAACAAACCAGAAACTGCGTTCGACTCAGGGAAATATGGACGAAGCTCTTCATCAGAGATCTCGAACAAGTTCTGTTTTTGTTTCTCGCTGTAGTAAGCGATGTCCCACAGGTTTAGCTCAGAGACACCAAACTCTTTCTCAGCAAACTGACGTAGCTCTTCTACTTCACGCTCACCTTGCGGTTTGGCTTTTACTGCTAGGTCGTTAAGGAAACCAAGTACTTGGTCTGGCGTTTCTGCCATCTTAGTCGACAGAGATTTTTCGCTGTAAGTGCTAAAGCCAAGCATGCGTGCGATCTCGTGACGCAGCTTAAGTTGCTCAGTGATGATCTCAGTGTTGTCCCACTTACCAGCATTTGGACCGCGATCTGAAGCACGCGTTACGTAAGCTTCGTACAGCTCTTTACGCAGTTCTTGGTTATCACAGTAGGTCATCACAGGTAGATATGATGGGATATCTAGAGTCAGTAGGTAACCTTCCTGCTCTTTAGCTTCTGCCGCGGCTTGTGCTGCTGCCAATGCCGACTCAGGCATACCGGCCAGTTCAGCAACGTCTGTTACCTGCTTGCTCCAACCCATGGTTGCATCAAGCACGTTGTTTGAGAATTGAGAACCTAGCTCAGATTGGCGCTTGCTGATCTCGCCGTAACGGTGCTGCTCGTCTGCAGGTAAGCCAATACCCGACAACTCGAAATCACGCAGTGCGTCAGTAATCGTTTTCTGTTGAGCTTGGTCTAATGCAGAGAATGCTTCACTCGCCTTGATCGCTTTATACGCTTCGAACAAACCTTTGTGTTGACCAACCCACGTGCCGTACTCAGAAAGCACAGGTAAACAACTCTCATAAGCATCACGCAGTTCGTCGCTGTTCATCACAGAATTCATATGGCTTATAGGTGACCAAATACGGCCTAAACGATCATCCACTTCTTCAATCGGAGCAACGAGGTTGTCCCAGCTTGGTGAAGTATTACCTTCAAGTACTTGTTCTATCTTGTTGCGACACTCTTCAATCACTTGCTCAACAGCAGGCTTAACGTGCTCAGGTTTGATTTGTGAAAACGGAGGTAAGTCCGTGAAGGTTAATAGCGGATTAGACATATAAACATTCCTTTGGCTTTAGAGACTTTCGTCTTTTTTGTAATGAGCTCGTCTTACAGTCATCAGGCTCAGGGTCACCCTAAAAAATCACCTGCGAATAGTTATTAGATAGTGCCCAACAAGGCAAATTTCAATAGTAGAACCAATAACTAACTGCATATTGCGAACGACTGTTCCTGAATTGTTTGAGAACTTATGGTCCATTGGGGGTTATAATAGTCAAATTAACCCCACCTACACTAACCACACTCTAATTCGAGAGTGTTACGAGAGTTTAATTTGTTAAGTTATCGCCACAGCTTCCACGCGGGCAACCATGCCGACGTAGTAAAGCATATCGTACAGAGCCTTATTCTTAATTCTTTGAAACAGAAGGATAAGCCTTTTGTTTACCATGACACTCACTCTGGTGTAGGTCGTTACGACTTAACGCATGAATGGTCTGAAAAAACAGGCGAATACAAACAAGGTATTGCACGCGTCTGGGCACAAACAGAACTTCCTGAAGACATTCAAAGCTACCTTGAGTCTATCTCAGCACTCAACAATGGCGAAAAACTGCGTTTCTACCCAGGTTCACCACGTGTTGCACGCGCACACCTACGTGACCAAGACCGCATGGTACTGACTGAGCTTCACCCAGCCGATCACCCGCTGCTTGAGCAAGAGTTCCACCGCGATCGTCAGGTATCTATCTATAAAGAAGATGGTTTTAAGCGCTTGAAGGGCAGCCTGCCACCAAAAGAGCGTCGTGGTTTGGTACTGATCGACCCGCCTTATGAGCTGGCAAAAGAGTATCGTGATGTTGTGACTGCGATTGCTCAAAGCCATAAGCGCTGGGCAACTGGTATCTACGCAATTTGGTACCCAGTGGTAAATCGCTGTGATATCGAAGATATGATCGAAGGACTTGAAGGCTTAGGCATCAACAAAATTCTACAAATCGAACTTGGCGTATCACCAGACACCAACGAGCGTGGTATGACAGCATCAGGCATGATTGTTATCAACCCACCTTGGAAGCTAGAAAGCCAAATGAACGAAATTCTTCCATTCTTGAAGGAAGCAATTGCGCCGGCAACCGGTCACTTCAAAGTAGAGTGGATCGTACCCGAGTAATCTCGAACTTAACGTCATGCTCTGACGAATATTCAGCAGATTGTGACGTACACGAATAAATTTTAAACAGGGAGATTGAGTTCAACCGATCTGCCCTCAATATAATAATTAGACAATTTAAGAATCTATAGGACGTAGGTGTTCAGTGCGCTCACTGTACCCACAGCCTTCAATAAATGGAGAAAGTAATGGCGACTCATTTTGATTACATCTGTATCGGCGGCGGTTCAGGCGGCATCGCATCAGCTAACCGCGCAGCAATGCACGGTGCAAAAGTTGCACTTATCGAAGCTCAAGACCTTGGTGGTACTTGTGTAAACGTTGGTTGTGTTCCTAAAAAGGTTATGTGGCACGGTGCTCAAGTTGCTGAAGCAATCAACCTATATTCAAAAGACTACGGCTTCGACGTTGACGTAAAAGGCTTCAACTGGGGCAAACTGGTTGAAAACCGTCAAGCGTACATTGGTCGTATCCACCAATCTTACGATCGCGTTCTTGGTAATAACAAAATAAACGTAATCAAAGGCTTTGCTAAGTTTATCGATGAGAAGACTGTTGAAGTTAACGGTGAGCACTACACCGCTGATCACATCCTGATCGCAGTGGGTGGTCGTCCAACCATTCCAAACATCCCTGGCGCAGAGCACGGTATCGACTCAAACGGTTTCTTCGACCTGATGGAGCAACCTAAGCGTGTTGCTGTAATCGGCGCAGGCTACATCGCAGTAGAAATCGCAGGCGTACTAAGTGCACTTGGCACAGAGACACACTTGTTCTGTCGTAAAGAGTCACCACTTCGCAGCTTCGACCCAATGATCGTTGAGACACTGGTTGAAGTAATGGAAGCGGAAGGCCCAACACTTCACACGCACTCAGTTCCTAAAGAAGTAGTGAAAGAAGCAGATGGCACACTGACTCTGCACCTAGAGAACGGCAACACTCAAAACGTTGACCACCTAATCTGGGCTATCGGCCGACACCCAGCCACTGACGCTATCAACCTAGCATCAACTGGCGTTGCAACGAACGACCGTGGCTACATCAAAGTCGACGAGTTCCAAGCAACCAACGTTCCTGGCATCTACTGTGTTGGCGACATCATGGAAGGTGGTATTGAGCTAACACCCGTTGCTGTTAAAGCAGGTCGTCAGCTTTCTGAGCGTCTATTCAACGGTCAAACCAACGCGAAGATGGACTACACGCTAGTACCTACTGTTGTATTCAGCCACCCACCTATCGGCACTATTGGTCTAACGACTCAAGAAGCTGAAGAGCAATACGGCAAAGACAACATCAAGGTATACACGTCTGGTTTTACTGCAATGTACACAGCAGTCACTCAGCACCGTCAACCTTGTAAGATGAAGCTAGTATGTGCTGGTGAAGAAGAGACTGTAGTTGGCCTACACGGTATCGGTTTCACTGTCGATGAAATGATTCAAGGCTTCGGTGTTGCAATGAAGATGGGCGCAACCAAAGCAGACTTCGACTCTGTTGTGGCAATTCACCCAACGGGCAGCGAAGAATTCGTTACCATGCGATAAACCACTGTAAGTCAAAGAAATATTATACAAAAGCCGACCTATGTCGGCTTTTTTTGTTTTTTACCGTATGGTCGGGATACTTATTAACCGAACAGCATTTTACATACTTAACTTGGAATCAAGATCAAACTACAATCGCGCGCTATAAAATTACACGCATAAAAAAACAATTAGCTCTAATACATGAAGGATGTACGAGTAATGAAAAAAGTGAGTATTCTCGCAGCAGCGATTGCAGTGGCTTTAACAGGTTGTGGTAGCGACAGTTCTAATTCAGGTGTCACAACACCGACAGGGCCATCCACAACAACCAACAAGTTTATCGATGCCGCTGTTGAAGGTATCTACTACAGCACTAGCTCTGGTTCAAAGGGCATCACAAACAGCGAAGGCGAATTTACCGCTAAGTCTGACGACACGGTGACCTTCTTCATTGGTGGTGAAAATGGCTTGAAAGTAGGGGCAGCATCAAACCGTGATGTACTGACACCATTTGAAGCAGCGGGCAAATACGACCGAGCTCTAAATTTAGCAATTCTACTTCAGTCTTTAGATAACCAATCTGGTAGCGCTTCTGATGAAGTA
Source organism: Vibrio sp. 1F263 (assembly GCF_041439035.1). NCBI lineage: Bacteria > Pseudomonadati > Pseudomonadota > Gammaproteobacteria > Vibrionales > Vibrionaceae > Vibrio > Vibrio sp. 1F263. Next base: position 130,791 of record NZ_JBGONI010000010.1, read on the forward strand.
CTGACAATTCCAGATGCGCTGCGCGAACCTGATGCAGCGACGTTAGCGAAGATGAAAAGCCTAAGTCTAGATGACCGTGATTCTGTTACAGACTTCCTGACAGCGATGGGAGTCACTTCAATTACTAGTGAATCTGAAGCATTGGCTCATATGGAGAAAGCATTCGGAGAAAAATCAGGGACTGTTCGCGGCAGCACTGATGCCAATCCATTTGTAGCGAAAAATGGGCAATTCATTCGCTCAATCATGGTGAGACAGTATGATATTAACGATCCAAACAACCGCCCTAACGACAAGACAATGTTAGTTCACGCTGACAAAATGCTCCCTAAAGCTGTGTTTGAACATACACGTGGCACGCCTTACTTCACTTATCAAGATTCAGCCAATGGTCTTATTGCTGTAAGTGACAGCGACTCTTTATTGTCATACGCAGACGCTGAAAAGTACATCAGCTGTGTATTGACGGGAAGTTCTGCAGGCTGCAATCAAACAGCTCACCCAGACTTCACTCTAAACGCTCCGTTTTCTTACCTTCTGCTTGATAAAAGCAAAGAAAATACCACACCTAAGCCAGGACGTTACGATGAGGTACCTTTCATTGAAGGGAATCAACAAATCCTCAACCACTACACGCCAAATAAACTGGAAGATGCTCGAGATGAAGGCGATGCAGACCCTTCATACCAATATGAAACCCTTTCTGGTAGCTATGACCCAATTACAAAAATATACACACAAATTCGTTCAAAAACTGAGTTAAACGACCCATCAAACGAATCTAGTGGAAAGAATCGCATCGAAGAAAGTTTGAATTTCTACTATCACGTAGAAACACCTAGCGACGAAAGGTACGTAGACTTCACTGGGTCTTGGGATACCACTCAGATTTGCGCTGATGGACAAAATGCTGTCATGAGAATGGTATTTGACTCTGAGGGCGCTACCGTATCAGGGAAAGAGTGTAATGCAAACTCACCGGCAGATCTTGAAGACTCAGGCAAGAAGTATACCTATGAAGAGCTTGCTGCGATTGACTATTGGTGGTTTAACATTTCGGGACGTGAATCAAAAGCAACACTGACAGATCTAAACTCAGTTGTGCGCTTCTGTGATGATACTGACAATGGTTATATTCCTGGTTCAGGAGATAAATGTCCTGTTGATGCAAATGGTAATAATCAAGAATACATCATTAAATGGGAATACCAACCTGCTGGTACCAACTGGGATGAAGGGTTGCTAACTCGCCGTAAAATGACTCCAGACGGATCAACAACAGGCCGTGTTAGCATCATGCAGAAAATCAACTAACCTTTGAGTTAATTTGATTACTTATTAATAAACCAGAAGCTGAGCTTCTGGTTTTTTCATTTTTAACACACATGAACCTTCAAACAACCATCAACGTAGATACAGAAACAAAGAACTATCGAGAACAACATGGAGTTTGTTATGAATCTACTCATTGAATCATTTGAAGGCGGGATCTACTTGGCTTACCAAATCATTGGCGAGCAAAAGCAGTTAATCAAAGACGACCACCAGCACCCAATGAAGTTTTTGAGTGTTAACCAAGCACGCGACCACTTTAGCGACCAAGGCGTAGCGTCGGCAATGCTGGTTCACAACAGTGCCTACGACGAAATGTGTGGTGAGCATTGTGGCCACACCCAACCGTTCGAGATTGATTTGAAGTGGAGTTAAATCAACTTCAAATCAATCGCAATAAAAATTGAAAGGCTTGCAGCGATGCAAGCCTTTCTTATGGGAATCGCTTTCCCTATCTGCACTGAAATCAGCGCAATGTTCGTTTCTGCCTGCGTTTGATGTTTTGCTCTTTCACTACAAAGTCGAACAGCGGAGCAAAAAGGTTAGCAAACAAGATCGCCAACATGATGCCCTCTGGATAAGCAGGGTTGAGCACTCGAATACCGACCGTCATCACACCGATCAGAATCCCGTAAGCCCACTTACTCTGATTAGTAAACGCGGCAGAAACTGGGTCGGTTGCCATAAAGAAAGTGCCAAAGGCAACACCGCCCAATACAAAGTGCCAGTAGAACGGCATAGTGAACATCGAGTTGGTATCAGAGCCAATCCAGTTCATCAAACTCGAAGTCACGACGAGACCGATAATCACACCGGCAACAATGCGCCAAGAGGCGAGCTTCATGACAATCAGAATCAGACCCGTCAACATGATAAGCAATGAAGAAACCTCGCCCATCGAACCCGGAATATTACCGATAAAGGCATCCATCCAAGTGATGGCCTCACCAGTCATGTTGTTGATCAGCGACGAGCTCCCCCCCTCATACCATTGGCTGAGCGGTGTTGCGCCAGAATAACCATCAGCTGCCACCCATACCAAGCCACCGGACATGTTGGCGGGATAAGCAAAGTAAAGAAACGCTCGCCCCGCCAGTGCAGGGTTGAGAAAGTTTCGCCCTGTACCACCAAACAGCTCTTTCGCGACAACGATACCAAAGGTGATACCCAAAGCGGCTTGCCACAACGGGATAGTTGGCGGAAGAATAAGTGCGAACAGTACCGAGCTTACAAAAAAGCCTTCATTCACCTCGTGTTTTCGTACAACGGCAAATAAAACTTCCCAGAAGCCCCCGACCACAAATACGGTGGCATAAACGGGTAAGAAGTAGAGCGCCCCCAAGAACATCTGGCGCCCCCAGTCGCTTGCGACTAAGGACTGTGCATCACCAAACGCCCACGATAAGCGCCAACTGCTCTCTATAAGCGAGGTAAGTTCGTTAAGTTGATAACTGGATGTTAGTACCGAGACACTCTGGTGCCCGACGTTATACATACCCCAAAACATGGCAGGGAAAGTCGCTAGCCACACCAAAATCATTATTCGCTTGAGATCGATACTATCTCGAACGTGGGTCAAGCCTCGGTTTACGTTGCCGGGCGTATAAAAGATGGTGGCAAACGCCTCATAGACAGGGTAAAGCTTTTCGTATTTACCTCCGGCTTCAAAACGCGGGGCTACGTCTTCTAATCGTTTCTTCAAACTCATAATCTCAATCACCTTATTGCTTGAGTTATGGTTTTCTACGCACCAACTGCTCTATTTGAACAATTTTTAGCTATTTTTAATCAAATTTGTATTGAAAATCCGAGTATCCGGAAATCGACCTGATATTGAAAAGAAAGGCGTATAAACAACAAAGCCCCAGCAATGGCTGAGGCTTATTTGATATTACGCACGTCTTCGTTATTTCACACACATCACATTAAGTAGTGAGGAGCCTTTAAGCTGGTTTACGTTACCGTTAGTAAACAGGCCTTTTTTGTCTGCGCCCCAATAAGGCAGGTGCATTGGCCAATTCTGATTTTCCATGACCTTCGACCCTAAGAGACTTTGCCACTGATTTTCACTCAACAGCGTCATATTAATCTTACCACATACTAATTCGGCACTGTCGTAATCGAGTCGGCTCCAAGGTTTACCTTGCTCCATATAAAACTGTTGTTCATCACCTAAAAGATAAGGAATCGCATATTTACTACCCGCAACACTCGCTGTCATGCGTATTTCAATGTTCAGATCATTGTCTGAATTTGCACCATGACTAGGGAAAGCTTGAATGGCAGCAGCACTCGCGACTGCAGTTTTTTGAGCAGCAGCTATCGGCTTCGGCGCTGATTTCGCTGCTACTTTAGCCTTAACTGAGGCTTGATGCTTAACCGTTTTTGGCTCTGCCGTTTTTGACTTCATTGCTTTGGTCACGACCGGTTGTGAAGAAGAGGTCTTCGATTTATCAACCATACGAATAAAGGCTTCGCCATACCCAGAAATCTTACGTACCTGAGCTAAGTCTTTTCTCGCATCAGAGAAGGTAGAATAAGGACCAATTAGGCAGCGATAATCTCCACCTTCGGGCTTCATCCATACGTTAGTTGAAATCTTCTCATACAATGGCTTTGCTTTGCTCAGTGACAAAGGCTTATTCAACAAACCACATTGAACCCAAAACAACTCATTATCTGAATGATGTTTAGGCGCTTTACTGCCCCAAACACCTTTACCAATCGGACATGATTGTTCTAGCTGTGGTAACTGATTGGTGCTTGCCTGAGTCGCATCGCATAGAACCGATTCGGCATTAACTTGGCTTGATACCAACAGAGATGCAGCAATAAGCCCCATACGATAATTTCTAACCACAGCACGACATACAACATTCATTGTCAACTTCATAACCACCACTTAAACCCTCTAGGGGTTAATTATTACCGAACAAATGTCGATAAAACATGAATTCCATTTTAAGTACTATTGACTCTATCAATGGTACTAAGTTCCAAATTCATTAAGCAAAAAAAGAGCCGTAATTGCTTACGACTCTTAGTTTAGTGATTTTTTTTACTAAAAATCAAACTGAACTATCACCCTTTATAGATTTTCGGGTTAAACACGTCACGTAACCAGTCGCCTAGTAGGTTGATAACTAGAACCAATGTCACCAAAAGCACACCTGGGAATGCAGTGATCCACCATGCTCCTGAGAAGATGTAGTTAAAACCAGTACTAATCAGAGCACCCAGTGACGGTTGGTCGACAGGAAGGCCTAAACCTAGGAAAGAAAGTGCCGCTTCTGACATGATGGCATTTGCCACCTGTACTGTAGAGATAACCAAAATCGGTGATAAACAGTTAGGCAGAATATGACGGAACATGATACGAGGTGCTCTAAAGCCCATCACACGTGCCGCTTCTACGTACTCTTTCTTCTTCTCTGCTAATACTGATGCACGAATAGTACGCGCATACTGCGGCCATTCTGCGATACCAATGATCACCACCAGCATCACCACAGCGTATTGTGCATAGAAATCACTACCGAAACTTGCCTTAAAGATGGCCGAGACAATGATCGCAACCATCATGGTTGAGAACGAAAGCTGAACATCAGCGAAGCGCATCAAGAAGCTATCAATACGGCCACCGAAGTAACCTGCAGACAAACCAATGATGATACCAAGCGCCAGTTGTAGACCTACCGCTAAGAAACCAATAGTCAGTGATAAACGAGAACCGTAAAGCATAGTCGATAAAATATCACGGCCTTGCTCATCCGTTCCTAGCAAGAAGCGTTCTTCGCCGTCTTCCATCCATGATGGTGGAAGTTCTGAGTCCATGATATCAATCGATGTCACGTCGTACGGGTCTGTTGGCGCTAGGATAGGTGCAGCTAGAGCCATCACTAAGAAGATTGAGAAAATGGCGAAACTCACCATTGCCACTTTGTCGCGTAAGAAGTAATACACAATGTCAGATTGCTTAAAACGTTCCCAGCGAGACGGCACTGTCGATGTCTGTTCCATGATTATGCTCCTTTCCCTGTGATGTTAACGGTTGGGTTGATAACACCGTAAAGCAAATCAACAATCGTGTTAGTCACTACGAAAATAAGACCAACAAAAATAACGTATGCAGTAATCAGTGGTGTATCTACACGGTTGATTGCTTCTAAGAATAAGAAGCCTGTACCTGGCCACTGGAAAACCGTTTCCGTAAGAATGGTGTAAGCCACCATAGTACCAATCTGAACACCACCAACGGTAAGTACCGGTAGCATGGTGTTTTTCAATGCATGTTGGTAATAGATTTTGTTTAGAGCTAGGCCTTTCGCTTTGCCAAACTTAATGTATTCAGAACTTAGAACTTCTAACATTTCAGAACGAACTAGACGAATAAACAGCGGCAGCATGATAGATGCCAGAGCAATACTCGGAAGTACTAAGTGTGCAAGGCCATCTAGCGTTAAGAAGCCAGACTCCCAACCAAACCAGTTGGCCGTATCACCACGTCCAAATGACGGCAGCCAACCGAGCTCGATAGAGAACACATACATCAGCATGATTGCAGTTAAGAAAACAGGAACCGAGATACCGACACTACTGCCTGCCATAATCAATTTGGTAAAAAAGCTTTTTGGGTGAATCGCAGAGTAAACGCCGAGTGGGATCGACATACAAACAATAATTAAAGAAGCACCAAATACCAGCTCCAGAGTTGCCACTAGTTTATCTAGAATCACATCAACTGCAGGTCGCTTAAAGAAGTATGAAGTACCAAGATCACCCTGTAGAGCTGCGCCTACAAAGCGAGAGTATTTTGTAACGAAGGGATCATTTAAGCCGAGTTCATCGCGTAGCGCTTGACGCTCCGCCTCTGAAACAGATTGACCGACTAACTCACGTAACGGGTCGCCCAGGTTATCCTGAATGGCAAACGCCACCAAACTGATCACAAACATCACTATCAGTGCCTGAAACAGGCGCTTGACCAGAAACGTAACCATTCCTTGCCCCTTATCTATCCATGACTATCTAATCGAAATCCGCGACTAGACAAAAAAATTCAGTCTTAAAAAAGGTATTTAGCCAGACTGAAGGAAGACCAAATACCGAAACTTAAATCTATATCTTAATAATATTGAGAGCCTGAAAGCTTCAGGCTCTCGATTCTAGCAAGCTAGATTATTTTACAACTAAGTCGCCGAAGTAAGGCATAACCATTGGGTTTACTACGTCTGCTGCACCTACGTTAGATTTCGCGCCCCACGCTTCACTCTGCCAGTGTAGAGGAACGAAGACTGCATCGTTGTAAAGTGTTGCTTCAACGCCTTTCAGCATCTTAGAACGCTTAACTGGGTCAGTTTCAGTGTTAGAAGCTTCTACAATCGCATCCATTTCTGGGTTTGAGTAGCCAGAACAGTTGTATTGACCACGGCCAGTCTCTTCGTTACGAGTCATTGTTAGGAACTCGTTGAAGTTAGCTGAATCTTCAGTATCTGAGTGCCAGCCGATCATCATCATGTCTGCTGAACATAGATCAAATTCTGGCCAGTACTGTGCTTTAGGCATTGTCTTAAGATCAACTTTGATACCAATCTTAGACAGCATTGCCGCAGACGCTTGCGCAACTTTCGCATCGTTCACGTAACGGTTGTTAGGCGCTGCCATAGTTAGTGTAAAGCCGTCTTCGTAGCCCGCTTCTTTCATCAGCTCTTTCGCTTTTTTCAGATCGTAACGAGGAACTAGATCTTCGTTGTGACCCGCGTAGCCTGTTGGGCTCTGCTGACCAGCAGCTGTCGCGAAACCTTTCATGATTTTCTTAACAATACCTTCATTGTTAATCGCATGAACGATTGCTTGACGAACGCGCACATCTTTCAGTGCTTCGTTGCTGTTTTGGTTCATTTGGAACGTAATGATACGAGTACCAGGTAGCGTTACTAGATCGATGTTCTTAGCTTTTTTAACACGCTTGTGATCGTTTGGCGCAACAGGGTGAATCATATCAACGTCGCCAGAAAGAAGTGCTGCTACACGCGTTGCATCTTCTTTGATTGGCACAAGTGTTAGCTTGTCTACGTTACCTTCAGTTTCTGTGTCCCAGTAATCGTTGAAACGCTCGAACGTTACTTTAACGCCTTGCTCACGCTGCGTTACGATAAATGGACCAGTACCAGAAACGTTAGTCGAAGCAAACGAGTTACCGTGCTTAACTAGCTCAGATTTGTCATTACCTTCCGCTGTTTGACCAGAGTAGAACTTGCTGTCCATTGGGAAGATGTAGGTTGCTGTTTGTAGTACTAGTGGGTAAGCCGCTTTTGATACTAGCTCAACTGTGTAGTCATCCACTTTTACCATTTTTTCGTATGGCGTGAAGATAGACTTAAAGTCTGGAGAAGCTTGTAGACGTTCAAAAGTCCACACAACATCATCAGCAGTCAGTTCGTTACCAGAGTGGAATTTCACGCCTTTACGTAAGTTAAAGCGGAAAGTCGTTTCATCAACACGCTCCCAGCTAGATGCTAGGCGGCCTTCAAAATCCATCTCTTGAGTGAAACGTACTAGAGGGTCAAACACCATGTGAGACATTTGCAGTGTGCCACCAGACAGCTGCTCGTGCGGGTCAAGTGATACCGGGTCAGCTGCGTAGCCAACGGTAATATCTGCTGCTGCTGCACTAAAGCTTAGGCCAGCTGCCATTAAAGCTACTGCTAATTTGCTTTTCATGGTTTTCATTGCATAACTCCTTCATGCGGGAATCCAGATCCCTAGTTGTTGTATTTGCGTCTGTTTATTGTTTTTAGCAAGCTAAACTCCAGCCTACTGATTTTTATACCGCGGCTTGTGCCACTGCTTTTTCTTCTCTTAAACCTGTAAATTCAGGCATTAAAGAAATTAGGTGTTTGCTGTATTCATGCTGAGGCGATTGAAATAGCTGCTCAGTTGGCGCTACTTCCAATAGTTCTCCCATTTGCATCACACCAACACGATCACACATTTGGCGAATAACCGGTAAATCGTGACTGATGAACAGCATGGTTAGGTTGAGCTCGTCTTGTAAATCTTTTAATAGGTTAAGGATCTGAGCCTGAACCGACACATCCAGCGCCGAGGTAGGTTCATCACAAATCAAAAGACGTGGACGAGTTGCCAAGGCGCGAGCGATAGAAATACGCTGACGTTGGCCACCTGAGAATTCGTGTGGGTATTTAACCCCAGCCATCTTGCCTAAACCAACGTGCTCTAGCAGGTCGTTAACGATCTGACGAGTTTCATTCTCGTTACGCGTAAGTTTATGGAATCGGATCGGCTCAGCAATGATGTCGAATATCTTCATTCGAGGGTTCATTGATGTATAAGGGTTTTGGAAAACCATCTGCATTTGACGACGCATTGGGCGACGTTCTTTTTCAGATTTAAGTCCCGTAAGATCAACGCCTTCAAACGTTACCTTGCCTGAGTTAGGTGCGTACAAACCAGCAATCACACGAGCAATCGTTGATTTACCCGAACCAGATTCACCAACAAGACCAAAAGTTTCACCTTCATGTACTTCAAAGCTCACGTTATTTGACGCCTGAACGTACTCACGACGACTCTCAAAGAAAGAATCCTTGGTAGTAAAGCGTAAGTTTACATTTTCAACATTCAACAGTGGACCAGTGTAATCACGGTGATCTTGGCTTTGACCCAACCAATGGTTTTTCACATCAAGTGGTTCCATCTCATGTGCTTCTTCGATATAGCTCACAAGAGGGAAACGATCAAGTTTACGATCTGAACGCGGAACCGCGGAGATAAGACTGTGCGTGTAAGGGTGTTCAGGAGTACCAAGGACCTTCGCCGTCGGACCAAACTCAACCAAATCACCACGATACATAACGGCTACGCGATCGGTAACATTAGATACCACACCCATATCGTGTGTTACCAACATACAACCTACATTCTTCTTAATACATAGGTCGCGAATCAAACCCAAGATCTGATCTTGAATAGAAACATCCAGTGCGGTTGTTGGTTCATCAGCGATGATTAGGTCAGGTTCACCTGCCAGTGCGATCGCGATAACAACACGCTGACGCATACCGCCAGAGAATTGGTGTGGGTACTGCTTTAAACGGTTTTCTGGTTGCGGAATACCAACTTGGTTCATCAAATCTAATGAGCGCTGGTAGGCTTCTTGATCCGAAACCTTCATGTTGGCATGAATCGTCTCTTTTAACTGCTGTTCTACTGTGAATAGAGGGTTAAGAGAAGTCATTGGATCTTGGAAGATAAAACCAATCTTTGAGCCGCGAACAGAACGCATCTGTTCAGGAGATAAGCCTGAAACTTTTTCACCGTCCAGAAATACCTCGCCGCTAGCAATGCGACCAGGAGGGCTCAGCAAATCGATCACAGCATTACCTACTGTTGATTTGCCTGCACCAGACTCGCCTACAACGCCAACAATCTCACCACGTTCAATGTTGAACGAAAGTGATTTCACTGCGGCGTGAACTCCATGACGAGATGGGTATTCGATACGAAGATTTTTTACTTCTAAAAGTGACATTACCAGACCTCTACTGCTTTGGCAGCTTTCTGCCCTGTCTGCAAAATTGAATCCATTCTTACCAGAATATTGTTCTGATATTTTATACGGTTGACAATTTGGCAAATAATTCACAGAAAAGCAACAAAAATAGGATAAAAAGTCGACATTAAACGCTTAATAAGTAAAAATGCCACATAAGTATTCACTCAAAGAGCATATAGTAATGAAAGGCAGCATTATATTTCCAATAATAAATACTCACAAACCCCTTACTACTGCGTACTTGTAGAGTTAAACATATCATTCAAAGCACATATCCCCACCAGCAACCAAGATCAAATAATTATTCCAAAAAACAATTAACACTATAGAAACAAACGCTAACTTTACCAATTTAAGCAAACAAAACAACCAGACAAAACCAACCTAGCCACACATTCAACCATATGAATTATTTTGATAAATACAAACAAGAAAAACGAAAGACTCAATAAATCAAAGGATTTTTTAAACAGCAAGATTCGAAGAAATCTGTCAAATACAGGCCTTAGAGAACATATTTAACGTCAAATTTCACTTTTCATAAAAACCCTTAGACCAAACCTATTAATTTGTCGAATGATTGGTGGTTAGTTTTATATAAAATTAGATATCGATCTGCACATTTGATAAAGCAAATCGCTCCGTATAAGCACCATAATGAAGATAAAGGGTAAGAGCCTGCCTTGTTATATGGAGGGGGAGATTTACGGAGGTGACATCAGGCAAGATGTCGAAGCGGTTGAAGTCCCAGCATTCAAAATTGAGGATTACTGAAACGAGAGATGTAAAAAAGCCCCGTCATTTCTGACACAGACGTCTAGTTGAGGCTTCTTAAGATGTTCAGTGAAGAGACATCCCTTGAACATCAGGTGAACCCCACTTGGGTTCCAATCTAGTGATCTACAGATGAAAAAAACTCATCATTTCTGATGAGTCTTCTTAAAGGCGGTCAGTAAAGAGACATTCTTTGAACATCAGGCGAACCCCCACTCTGTTCAAGTTATCTAAATTTCAGATGCAAAAAAGCCCTAGTCTTTCGACTAGGGCTTCTTAAGGTGGTCGGTGAAGAGGGATTCGAACCCCCGACCCTCTGGTCCCAAACCAGATGCG